>JAEYUK010000156.1 GCA_023432655.1 Pseudomonadota bacterium
GTTTAATACTCTTTTTCTGCACAAGGTGAAGGCCAGTTTTGTGGGATAGTAAGCAGCTTCATTAATGAAGATAGGGTAGAGCTCCTCATTTGTTTTGAGTTTAATATCTTCCCCCGTAAAGGTTCTAAAGGCCTTATACTCCCCTGAAATCTTAATGAAATCAGCGTCTTGAAGGTCTGGATGGATGTAAGCATTAATGTTTTCAGAATCATCCAAGGGATAGAAAACATCTTCAATTTCTTCAAAGATCTCGAGCTCGCCACTTGTTAAATGCTGATGCCGGGATAGACCCATAAGGATTTCCTTAATAAGCTGTAATGTTCCCTCTAGGGCATCCGCTTTAATGATTCCGTTAGCGACCGGTCCCACTTCAATCATCATTCCGAACTCGGATTGGGAAGCGAGGTACTTCTTGTTAGGGTCAGGCGAAAGGATCACTCTGGTGTCTTTTAATTTTTCCACTAAAAGTGAGGCCACTTGGAAGTTTAACGGTTGAGGGTGAGAGATAATGATGGTGTTTCCCATGTGGGCGGTTGTTGTGTGAAGATCCACAACAAAGCAGGGTTCTTCATCAATCATCTTTTTGTATTTTACCGCCAGCTGGTGCTCATAGGAGTCCGGACGCTCTTCGTGAATGTATTGGAACGCGCGGTTCAGATCTTCATCTTTAAATCTCTTATTTATTGTGAAAGCTTCGGGATTGGCATGAATGAAATGAAGATCAAGATCAGGAAACTGGCTGTGTAATTTTTCAGCATATTTTTTTATGACATAAACACCGGTCCACTCATTACCATGGGTGCCGCCAAATATGAGGACTTTCTTTATTGGCATCATTTCGTTTCCTCAATTCTTCTGATGAATTCGTGAATGATGTTGTTGTAAAGATCCATCCCTGAGATGGCATCCTCAACGTCGGAGTCGATATTAGGGTTATCATTAATTTCGATCACGTAAGCTTTTCCATCTCGCTCTTTAAGATCCACTCCATAAAGACTGTTCCCTACAAGGTGGGCAATCTTTAGGGCCGTAGAGATGACATGCTTAGGCACCTTAGAAATAGGAAATGTTTCTGCTCTTCCGACCTTATCTTTAGTGTTGCCGTGATTGTAGATTTGCCAATGCCCCTTAGTCATATAGTACTTACAAGCATAAATGGCCCGATCATTCAGGACACCGATACGCCAGTCAAAATCAGTATAAAAAAACTCCTGAGCAAGAAGGAGGGCCGTTTTTTTGAAGAGCTCTTCAGTTATTTTGACTAACTCTTCCTCTGTTTTGACTTTAAAAACTCCCTTGGAAAACGAACCGTCAGGGATTTTTATGATCATGGGTAGACCAATTTCACTAATGGCCAGTTGAAGCTGGGCGGGGTTATTACCTATCACCAGCGTTTTAGGCGAATTGATGTTGTTGGTTTGCAGAAGATTATGCATGTAAATCTTGTTGGTACAACGAAGAATAGACATGGAGTCATCGATGACAACCAAACCTTCTGACTCCGCTTTTTTTGCGAACCGGTAGGTATGGTTATTAATGGCCGTTGTTTCTCGTATAAAGAGAGCATCAAATTCAGCAATACGACCGATATCTTTTTTTTCGATCAGTTCAACCAGAACGTCGTTATCTTTTCCGGCCTTGATGAAGTTATTTAGGGCCTTCTTATCACTTGGTGGCATTTCGTCTTGAGGATTATGAAGGATTGCCAGATCATAGCGAAACTTTTTCTTGGCCTTTGGTTTACGCCAGATCTTTCCTGAGTAATCATCCACTCCCGCTGCGAATTTATCTTCGTCCGGGCCGGTCAAGGTATTAATGCTTCCTGTTCGGATTGAAGTGATTTCCCAATTTTTGTTGCATTCAAAGTCAACATGGAGAATAGGAGCAGGGAAAAGGTCAAAGAGCTGACGAGCAACTTCTTGCAGTTGTTCCTTATCTGTTTTTCCGAAGTAAATAGAAATGGAAACACCAGTGCTCTTATCCTGATTTTTAAAGGCTTTTTGAATCGCAATATCTAAATCTTCAGTTTGAAGCGAGTAAAGTGATGAACGGGATAAGTCACTTATTGTTTTAATCGATGGAATGACCGAGTGGCCTCGCGCCTCTGCCAACAAGGAGCAATAATAACCGTGACTAAGATATTTATAATTACGGCAGAGGTTGATGATCTTAATTCGTTCTTTGTTATTTGAAGAATCGTAAAGTTTATCATCCCAATTAACCAGGTAATCTTCCGGTGTCATTAATTGTTGGGCAGGATAATAAGAGTTCCAGTCTTTTAATTTTTCAACGATGACTATTAGCTTGGCCACATGCCTTCCCTGAAATAAGCAATCCATTTTAATGGTGCAGTTGTAATTACTTACAGTACAATAACAAAAGGTAGCTCATCTTCAAAGGGGAGAGAGGTTGAGAAAAGTTAAATTTCAGGCATCTTTATTAAAAATTCGAAAGGCAAGGGTCAATGATATCCCCCAGCTCTTAGAGGTTGAAAACCGCTGTTTTTCGTACGACCAATTAGGTCGAAGAAATTTTCACTGGATGATTAAAAAGGCCAATTCAATTTTAAAGGTCCTGGATTACGATGGCAAAATAGTCGGGTATGGGTTGGTGCTCATTAACAACGGAACAAGCTTGGCCAGACTCTATTCAATCTGCACGCTCGAGGAATACCAGGGACATGGTCTGGCCTCAAAATTGATTTCCATCTTGGAAAAGAAAGCTGCGGATGATGAAGATTGCGCCTATATGCGGCTTGAAGTTAAAGACACTAACCTAGGGGCAATTAAACTTTACGAAAAGCTAGGATATTCCATCTTTTCGACTAAAAAAGACTATTACGAGGATGGTGGCACGGCCCTTTGTTTTGAGAAAAGGATTCGAAACCTTAAGAGAACTGCTTATCGAAAAGTGCCTTACTATCAGCAGGGAACCGATTTTACCTGCGGACCGGCCAGCCTTTTAATGGCGATGAAGGCCTTTAATCCGAAAACGGAGACAAATCTTTCTGCTGAACTGCAGATCTGGCGGGAGGCCACAACCATCTTTATGACTTCTGGCCATGGTGGTTGCGGACCCCATGGCCTGGCCTTGTCTGCATGGAGACGAGGTTATCGATCTGAAGTTTACCTCTCTCATACCCGACCATTATTTGTAGACAGCGTAAGAAGTCCTGAGAAGAAAGAAATCATTTCACTAGTTCATAAAGATTTTGAGAAAAAGACCACCGACTCTAAAATTAAAATTCATAGAAAAAGAATAACTATCCCGGAACTTCAGGGAATATTAGATAACGGGGGAATCCCGCTCGTTTTGATTACAACCTACCACTTTGACAGTAACCGTTCACCTCATTGGGTGGTCGTCACCGCTTTAGATAATAGTTTCGTTTACATCCATGATCCCGACCAGGATTCTCCGGAAGAGTATAAGGGCGCTTTTAGCCGGATTCATATTCCCATTCCGGTAGATCAGTTTATTAAGATCTCCCGCTGGGGAAAAGATAAGATTTCTGCAACGGTGGCCATCTACACGGATAAATGACGTTAATTCTATTTAATACTTACAATATTTTTGTTTTCTTATAAGATTAGCTTATGCGTTTAGAAATTATGATCGGCAATAGCGATACGCTAATTCATCCCATCAAAGGGAACCGTGTACTCATCGGTTCATCTGAATCTTGCGACATCATTTTGCCGGCCAATAATATCAGCAGAAAACACCTCATCGTGACCGTAGAAAATGACCAGTATTATGTCATTGATCAAGGTAGTACCAACGGCTCCTATATAAATGAGGAGCGCTTAGTTCCCGGTAGACGAGTTGAGTTCACTTCTTTTTTTCCGGTCCGACTAGGTGACGATGTTTTAATTTCCCTTTTAAGTGATGATGAACCCAACTTAGATGATAAGGAAGATGATCTATCGGCCACTGCTCATTCATTATCGAGTCGGCCGGTTAAGACTGATCACGAAGCCACCTCAGTTATTTCTCTTAAGCAGCTTAAAGAAGTTAAGACAGATCATTTAATTAAGCGTAGAGAAGAGCGAAGAAAGCAGGTAAAAAAGAAAAAAGCAGCACCTGCACCTCCGCCTAAAAAGAAAATAAAAATTGATTTTGTAAAAATCTTTGCCGTCCTTTTATTGGCATCTGCAGGGTATTATCA
>JAEYUK010000194.1 GCA_023432655.1 Pseudomonadota bacterium
CTTTAATAAAGTTATCTGTGATCTTTTGGATTTCTTCCTGAATCTTTTTAGATTCATCCTCCGAAATCTTCTTATCTTTTTCTGAAGCTTTTACTTTATCGTTTTGTTCACGACGAACGTTACGGATTTGAACTTTAGCATCCTCACCCATTTTCTTTACGTCTTTCACATAAGATTTACGCTTATCTTCAGTTAAGGCAGGAAACTGAATACGAATAAAGTTTCCGTCGTTTCCTGGAGTAAGACCAATATTGGCGGCCAAAATGGCCTTCTCAATGGCCGGAATTAAAGTTTTATCGAATGGCTGAATCTGAAGAAGACGAGCTTCCGGAGTAGAGATCTGGCCCAAATTCTTAATTGGCGTTTGCGAACCGTAGTAATCTGCAGTAATCCCATCGAGAACAGCAGCTGTAGCTCGACCAGTTCTCACTTTCCCTAATTGGTTATGAAGCGACTTAATCGCTTTATTCATTTGTTCATCAAGTATAGGTTTCAACTCTTTTATCATGACCTAATCTCCTTAAACTTTTTTCGTAACTAATGTTCCGATATTTTCGCCGTTAACAACTTTCGCAATATTCCCTTCTTCAAACATGTTGAAGACAATAATATCCATATCGTTATCCATACAAAGTGTGATTGCAGTCGAATCCATCACTTTAATCTCTTTATTCAATACTTCAATATAAGAAAGTTTATCGAACTTCTTAGCATCTTTATGCTTCATAGGATCTTTATCGTAAATCCCATCAACCTTCGTAGCCTTCATAATAAGATCGGCATGGATCTCATTCGCTCTCAGAGCAGCCGTCGTATCAGTCGTAAAATAAGGGTTCCCTGTTCCAGCAGCGAAAATCACTACGCGTTTCTTTTCCAAGTGACGAACAGCACGACGACGAATATAAGGTTCAGCAACTTCCTGCATATCAATGGCAGAAAGTACTCTTGTATAGACATTCTTTCTTTCCAACGCATCTTGAAGAGCGAGGGAATTAATAACAGTGGCCATCATCCCCATATAGTCGGATGTAGCGCGATCCATACCTGAAGTTGCTCCAGCAACTCCACGGTGGATATTTCCTCCACCTACAACGATGGCAATCTCACAGCCAGTTTTATGAAGGCTTTCAATCTCTGAGCTAATTTTATTCAGAATCTCACCTGAAATACCATTGCCTTGATCACCAGCAAGAGCTTCACCAGAGAGTTTGATCAGTACGCGGTTATATTTCATGACACCCTTTAAAAGGAAAAGGGGACTTTCACAAGTCCCCTTCTCTTTAATACAAGTTTGGGATTAATTTTTCCCTGTAAGCTTAGCAATTTCTTCAGCAAAGTTTTCTTCTTTCTTCTGAATACCTTCACCAAGGTTCAATTTTGTGAACTTAGTGACTTTAATAGAAGCGCCAACTGTTTTAGCAGTAGCTTCAATTAATTTGCCAATCGTTGTATCAGGATCTTTAACAAACGATTGCTCATAAAGACAAACTTCAGAAGCAAGCTTATTAAGTTTACCTTTAACGATATTTGGAATCATCGCTTCTGGCTTACCTTGCTCTTTTAATTGAGCAGCATAAATCTCAGCTTCTTTATTTTTGAAATCTTCGTCAATTTCAGAAGCATCAAGGAATTGAGGGTTGGCAGCGGCAATTTGCATACAAAGATCTTTTACAAGCTCTTTGAACGCTTCATTCTCATTAACGTCTTTATCTGTTTCAACACGGCAAAGAACACCGATTTTACCAGAGTGAACGTATGAACCGATCATACCGTTACCTTCAAGGGCCATGATTTCTACACGACGAACATCAATTTTCTCACCGATCTTAATTGTAAGTTCAGAGATATTATCTTTGATTGTTAAGCCGTTAGCAGTTTTAGCTTCAAGAAGTTTTTCAATTGAATTGATGTTTCCATCAACTGCAATGTTAGCAGCAGCTTTAGTGAACTCTTGGAAAGCATCGTTTTTAGCAACGAAATCTGTTTCACAGTTTACTTCAACAAGAGATCCTAGTTTACCTTTAACACAAGCGGCGATCATACCTTCAGCAGCAACACGAGATTGCTTCTTTGCAGCGGCAGCTAAGCCTTTAGCGCGAAGATAATCAACAGCTTTCTGGAAATCACCCACTTCATCAAGTGCTTTCTTACAATCCATCATTCCTGCGCCAGTTGTCTCGCGAAGGTTTTTTACGTCAGCAGCAGTATATGCCATGGTTAAATCCTTATGGTTAAAAGTTATTCTTACTCTTCGTCATCTTTTAGATCGATGTCTTTCTCATACTTCTGAATGATTTCAGCTTCAAGATCAAGATCACGGTGAGCATCTGAACCATCGTCTTTACGAGCTTTAGATCCACCTTCTACGATTGCGTTAGCAAAGTAGTTCAAGAAAAGAGTGATTGATTTAAGAGCATCATCGTTACCTGGAACAACATAGTCGATACCAGTTGGATCACAGTTTGTATCAGTGATAGCAACAACAGGGATACCAAGAACGTTTGCTTCTTTAACAGCAATGTGCTCATTGTGTGGATCGATGATGAAGATAGCTCCTGGAAGCTTTCTCATATTCTTGATACCACCAAGAGTCTTCTCAAGTTTAAGAACTTCTTTCTCAACGTTTGACTGCTCTTTCTTAGTAAGAAGTTTGTAGTCTCCGTTCTCTTTCATTTTTTCAACTTTACGAATTTTATCAATCGATAGAGCGATTGTTTTGTAGTTCGTAAGCATTCCACCGAGCCAACGAGAAGTAACGTGGTAAGCACCACAGTCTTCTGCAGTTTTCTTAACCATGTCAGCAGCTTGTCTTTTTGTTCCTACGAAAAGAACAGACTTACCAGAAGCAGTAGTCTTCTTTAAGAAGTCATAAGCTTTCTCGGCCATTGGAAGTGTTTGTTGAAGATAGATGATGTAGATGCCGTTACGTTCGCCGTAAACATACTTCTTCATCTTTGGATTCCACTTGTGTGTTTGGTGACCGAAGTGGGCGCCGGCTTCAAGCAATTGCTTGACGTCTAACTTTGACATGAAAACTCCTTGGTAGGTTTTATCGAATCACTTTGTGCCATCCACATGGATGGACCAACCAATTAAAGTGATTAGATTTGTCCTCTAGGGACAGTTAATTATTTGGTCTAGAGTAAATAGCACGCTGACTCGTTTAGGGCAAGCCTTTTAAGAGTGAAATCAAGGCGTTGAATCACCCGGCGGAGGCACTAAAACTTTCCGTGGTTTAGAGCCTTGAGCAGGCCCCACAATGCCCTGACGCTCCATTTCCTCAATCAAGTTAGCAGCTCGGTTATAGCCGACTCCTAATCTTCGCTGAAGGAAAGAAGCACTCGCTACACGATGTGTCGCAACAGTTCTAACGGCCTCATCAAATTTGTCGTCTTTAAGACCACCACCCTCGCCGTCGGTTGTGATTCCATCGACATCGGTGTCGACAACGCCGTTAGTCTCAATAAATTCCATTGCTCCAGTGTCGTACTGAATTGGTAATGTCGAAAGTTTTTCAACCAAAGTTTCAATTTCTTCTTCGTCCACATAAGCTGAGTGCATACGAAGTGTTTCAATCCCTTGTTTGAAAAGCATATCCCCTTTACCTAAAAGTTTTTCCGCGCCTGGAGTGTCCATAATCACGCGAGAATCCATATTAGTGGTCACTCGGAAGGCCACGCGGGTTGGGAAGTTAGCTTTAATGACACCTGTAATAACGTCGGTAGAAGGTCTTTGAGTTGCTAATACGATATGAATCCCCGAAGCACGGGCCTTGGCGGCCAGACGGGAAATTGATGACTCGATTTGCGGTCCTGATTTGGAAAGTTTTAAGTCTGCAAATTCATCTACCACAATCACAATGTAGGGCATTTCAAAACCCATTACTTCAGCGTCTGGATAATACTTATTAATTTTACAAGTAAGATCAGTACCTGCGACTTTCATCTTCTTATTGAAGCCTTCGATGTTTTTAACAGCAAAGTCCTTAAGAAGTGAATAGCGCCGCTCCATCTCATCAATCGCCCAAAGTAAGGCCACCGAGGCAATAGAGGAGTCAGTAATAACTGGCATAACTAGATGTGGAAGTTTTTGATATAGGGCCAATTCAAGCTGCTTAGGATCGATCATGATCAAACGGAGCTTCTTAGGAGAGAGCTTGATGATCAACGAAACGAGTAAAGTGTTAACAAAAACGGACTTACCAGCACCAGTCGTACCGGCCACTAAGAAGTGAGGCGTGGAAGCCAGGTCAATCACTGCTGCATCTCCATAGGCATCCTTACCCATAGCAATCGGTAAGCGATAACTTGAATCTTTGAAGGCTTGAGATCGAAGAACCTCATCAAGATAAATGAGGTCACGAGGATTCCTTGGAACTTCGATACCAATGGTAGTTTTTCCTTTCATAGGATAAACCATACGAATTGGAGCACCTTTTAATGCAAGTGAAAGATCATCTACTCTGTTAGTAACAGCATTAACTTTTACACCAGGACCAAGATCCAATTCAAAAGTATCAACAACTGGCCCTTTCAGGACGTTAATGATTCTGGAATTAATATTAAATTCTTTAAGCTTCTCTTCGATTGCTTGCGCAATGGTAACGAAATAATGATCATCAGGGTCGTGCTGGTGATTAGTTTGATCTTTAGGAACAATACAACTAATTAGCTCATCACTTTCAAAGAACGGATCCGGATCTGCTATTGAAGCATATGGGCTATCCACATCTTCAAAATCATCAGAATCTTCACCATTTGTTTCTTCTTCCAATTCTCCATCGACTGCATCGTTGTAATCTTCATCATCAGAAGCTTCCTCTTCATCTTCAAAATCGGCTTCATCAACGATTTCATCTACTTCCTCTTCGAGAATTTCTTCATCCTCTTCTTCAACTTCTTGAACTGGACGATAACTAGGTTTAGGTGCAACAGGAGCCTTGAGTTGAGGTGAATCTGAAATTTTCAGTTTAGGAGAAGCAGCAAGCGTAGCGGTACTCGTCTCGTCTTTTCTTAAGCGACTAATAAAATCTTGTGTAAAATTCTTAAAGGTCTCTGGAAGTTTTTTGAAATCAATCTTTTTAAGAGATGAATAATCAAAATCCATTAGAGAAGAAGAAAAATTAGTGAGTGTACGTAAAATAAAACGACCGGTTTTGAAGAAATGTTTCTCTGATACGAGATAGAAAAAGCTCAGTCCAAAAATAATAATGGACGAAATAAGCGTAAGTGAACTGATGTTATTTTGAATGAAGAAGAATAGGCCTTCACCGAGAGTGACTGGAAGCAAGAAATAGCAAAGGGCCATGGTAAATGGAAGAAGGGCAACAATCACAACCTGGTGTTTAACATCTTTATTCTTTGTAAGTACAAAGCTATTAAGCAGAGCGAATATGATGAAAGAAATGGTGACCCAAATCCCACACCAATAACCAAAGTTAGCAACTAAGCTAATGAAGTAATAAGAGAAAAAATTTATAGAATTGTTTTGATAAGAAATTTCGTAATAATTATCAGGCAGACTATCTCGGTAATAGAAATAGATAAGATTAAGAGTAGTAAGTATAAAGAGTGAATAGAGCTGCGCTCTTAAGATTTTTTTTTCCATACTTAAATTGTAGGGAGCGTTAGGAAGAAGCGCAAGTAATTGAAAGATTTAGAAATAAAAAAAGCCCTCTTTCGAGGGCTTTTTATAAAAATGGAGGGTGCATCTTGCTATTCTCACACCAAGTGACCCTGGCACTACCTTCGCCGCAAGTGAGCTTGACTTCCAGGTTCGAGATGTTACTGG
>JAEYUK010000199.1 GCA_023432655.1 Pseudomonadota bacterium
CTCAAACTCCTGAGGTTTGGTGTATTGCGGGAACTCAATCAGACCATCTTCAAATGAGTCATATTCGCTTGAGAGCTTATTTCCAAGTATCCCCGGAACAAATCTCACCGCTGAATCAAGCATGGTCATCACGGCCAGTTCTCCGCCGGTCAGAACAAAATCACCCAGAGAGTAGTAGTCATTCACATACTTTTCTAAGAAGCGCTCATCCACGCCTTCGTAGCGTCCGCAGACGAAGACAAGATCCTTAGTGGGATGAAAAAGAACTTCAGTCCCAAAGTTTCGGGCCACTTGATTATTCCATACCTTCCCTCGAGGGGAAGTATAGATCACGTGAAGACTTTCCAGAGAATCATAGTGACCAGCTTCAACCACTCCCTTAATCAGGGCGTCTCGTAAGATATCGGCCCTCATCACCATGCCGGGCCCTCCCCCAAAAGGAGAATCATCCACACTTCGATATTTGGTTAGGGAGTAGTCTCGGATATTAACAAAATGCATTTCAAATTGAATGGTATCACTTCGCTCGCCTCGAAAGGCCTGACCCGAAATGCCGCACTCTAAAAGTGGTTTAAAGTATTCCGGGAAAAGTGTCAGTATCCAGATTTTTCTGATCACTCAGTGTACTCCGGCATGATCATGGTAATTTTTCTTTCTTCCACGTTAACATCCGGAAAGAAATTTTCCACGAAAGGAAGAGTCATCATCTCGCCTGTCTCCAGACGAATATCTAACAGATACTGGGCCCCGTTATCCGCAAAATCTTTAACAACGCCAACAACGGCTCCTGAATCATTTACGACTTCCATTCCAATCAGATCGACCAGATAAAAATCTTCCTCTTCTAATTCTGGAAAATCTTCCCGCGCGAGATAGATTTCAAAAGGGATGAGACTCTCCAGATGAGTTCGATCTTTCATTCCTTCAAACTGACAGATGGTTTTATTGCCGTAGCGGATTTTTTGAACAGTCCACTCTTCACCCTGCTCAGAAATTTTTGACTTTAATGAAGACGGATAAAGCCACACCTTCATTCCGTCATCGAGGATTTGTTCTGGGTTCAAGAGACGAAGCTCAGCCTCTCCTCTAATCCCATGGGGATGGGCCACGAAGGCCAACTTAATTAGATTTTCTTTGTTCATAAAAATAATAAACCCCAGCTACAACCAATAGGCCATAGCTGGGGTAAAATTGATTTGGAGTAAGTAAACGAACTACTCGATGATTTCGAGAACAGATCTTTTTCTTAACTTGGTCGAAGCCGCATTAAGGATCGTTCTTAGGGCCCTGGCAGTTCGACCTTGTTTACCGATAACTTTACCAAGGTCAGATTTATCTACCTTAAGTTCGATAACTGTCGTCTGCTCGCCTTCAATCTCGTTGACTTCAACTCGATCAGGCATGTCCACTAGTGCCTTAGACACATACTCAATCAGTGTTTTCAATTCGCTGCTCATAGTACCTCTGCTGGAAAGGTTTACCCCCCGTTATGAGCACGGGGTTAACAACATTATAACTGAATATTGTTGTTTTTGAGCAAAGATCTTACAGTATCTGAAAGTTGAGCACCCTTGGAGATCCAAGACTTTATGCCATCAACATTAACAAGCTTAAGAGCTTCTGAAGCTTTTGGATCGTATTGACCTAGTTTTTCAAGGAATTGGCCATCACGAGCTGTACGAGAATTCGTAGCTACGATCGTGTAAACAGGACGGTTTTTGCGACCACCACGGGCCATTCTAATCTTTACCATTTGGAAATCTCCTATAGATTCACATAAAAAATTTTTACATTTTATAGTTCAGGCTCCGGACAAAGTCAAAAGCTTTGCCCGGAAGTGCTTAGAAATACTTCTTACCAAAAGGGCTTTTTGGCTTATTTTTCTTATCTTGCTGGCCAAACATCTGCTGGTTTTGCTGTTTTTGGGCCTGACGGAAGCCTTTTACCGGTCCCATCCCAGGAATATTCGGAAGTCCGCCACCTTTCATCATGCCCATCATTCCTACCATCATTTGAAGCATCTGCCCGAAACGCTCAATAAATTGGTTCACTTCCTGGACTGTTCGACCGGCACCGGCCGCAATCCGGCGACGGCGAGAAGCATCGATCAGATCCACATTCTCACGTTCTTGTTTAGTCATGGAGTTAATCAGCACCCGCATCTTCTTCATTTCATTTTCAGCAGGACTTAGATCTCCCATCTGACGAAGGGCCCCGCCCATACCTGGGATCATTTTTAAAATAGATCCAAAGGAGCCTAGACGGTTGATGGTTTCCATTTGTTTTACGAAATCGTTAATGGTGAATTTGCCTTTCTCAAGGTTCGCCATCATCCCCATAGCATCGTCTTGATTGATCGCTTCTTCCGCCTTTTCAACAAGAGACAATACGTCACCCATATCCAGAATTCGTTTTGCTAGACGATCCGGATGAAAAGGATCGAGATCCTTCATCTTTTCACCCACAGAGATGAATTTAATCGGCACCCCTGTTACATAGCGAATGGAAAGGGCAGCACCACCTCGGGCGTCTGAATCCATTTTAGAGAGGACTACACCTGTGAGTCCCACTTTCTCGTGGAAGACTTTGGAAACGTTGACGGCTTCCTGCCCGGTCATGGCATCGGCCACCATCAAGACTTCCGGATTATCCAGAGATTTTCTCACGTCTACCAATTGAGACATAAGTTCTTCATCAACCTGTAAACGACCGGCAGTATCGATAATAGCGACTTCTTTATGAAGCTTTTTCGCCTGTTCAAGACCCGCGCGGACGATATCTACAGGTTTCATACTGAGATCAGAATCAAAATAATCTACGCCAAGATTTTTAGCGTGAGTAATGAGCTGATCCTTAGCGGCCGGACGGAAATTATCGGCCGGAATAAGATAAACATCTTTTTTATTTTTGGTTCGAAGGTAGAGCGCAAGCTTACCGGCAAAAGTCGTTTTACCAGCACCGTTTAAACCAACAATCAAAATAGGAATTACTGGTGGACGCTTAAGGTTTAACTCTGAGTTCTCACCACCCATGAGGTTAGCTAGCTCATCATGCATGATCTTAACAAACTGCTGACCTGGCTCCACCCCGCGAAGAACTTTTTCTCCCAGGGCTTCGGTTTTAACTTTCTCAACGAACTCTTTTACTACCTTGAAGTTTACGTCGGCTTCTAATAACGCCGTTTTAACCGACTTCAGGGTCTCTTCTACGTTTTCCTCGGAGATTTTATTTTTGCCTCGGAGGGAACGAAAGGCATCCGAGAACTTTTCACTTAAATTATCAAACATGAACTACTCCGCTTTAAGATTTTGCTCGATGAGTTTACTACATTCGGAAGGATGAGACACTATGAAATCAGCACCAGAATCCTCCAAGAAATCCCTCTGGGCTTCTTTATTCCACAACGCACCAATGGCCAGCACTCCAAAATTTTTCGCTCCGATAATATCATTGGGACTATCCCCAATGACACAAACAGAATCTCGAGGGAACAAACCCACTAAATTTTGAAGACCTTCCACATGGGGTTTAGGAAGAGAGTCCTCCCAGGCCGAAACCCCGTCAAAATAGGTCGAAACCCCTAATTCTTCTAAAATGCGTAGTGTTGAACTCCGTCCGCGGGCGGTCCAAACATAGAGGAGGCAGTGGGGAGAAAGTTCCTGAATCAGTTCCTTAATTCCTGCAAACAACTGATATTGTCGGGCCGAAGTATCAATTAAGGTACCATCGCAGTCAAAAATTACGTGTTTCATAAGAAAAGATTCTAATGGCCCTGACTCGATATTTACAACCACTATTACAGCCTATACAACTGACCGTGCTATGAATCATCCACGCCCTTTTAGTCCTGAACTCTCCCAGAAGATTGAGCGCTTCCGCGCCTTTGCTTCTCCCATGAACCTTGGAAAAATTTCTTTTTCCTCGCCGCTCCTTTTGGCGCCGATGGCAGGAATTTGTAATATTCCATTTAGAGTTTTGATGGAAGATCTAGGGGCCGGCGGAACAGTTTCTGAACTTATCTCCTGCCATGGGATTAACTATGGCAACCAACGCACGCTCGAGATGCTAAAAATTCATCCCTTAGAAAGAAACGTGGGGATTCAGCTTTTCGGCGAAGATGCTGATTCAATGGCCCGGGCGGCAGAAGTGGCCGAAAGCTACGGTCCAAAATTTCTCGACATCAATATGGGATGTCCGGTTAATAAAGTCGTAAGTAAAGGCGGAGGTTCTGCCATGATGAAGGAAGTGGAAAAGCTTGCTCCTCTTTTTGAAAAGATGAGATCTAAAATGAAGACTCCGCTTTCGATCAAAATTAGAACTGGCTGGGACGCGAATACTTTGAACGCCAAAGAGATTATTAATATTGCTTCAAATTCCGGAATTGAATGGGTGGCGATCCACGGAAGAACTCGCACCCAGCAGTACACGGGTTTAGCGAACTGGGATTTTATTGAGGCCTTAAACGAAGATAAAAAGATTCCTTTAATTGGTAATGGAGACCTTCACCATCCTTATGGAGTTTCTGAGCGTCTTCAAAAAACCAAATGTGACGCTTTAATGATTGCCCGCGGGGCCCTTCGAAATCCTTTCATTTTCCTTGAATCATTGGATCCTTCTTACGCGGGTGAAAAACGCTCCATCTTTTTAGGGAGTGATTACTGGGAAGTGATCCAGAGACTCCATCACTATTGTGCTGAAACATTCTCAGAAGAGCGGACCATACTCGTCCAGCTCCGGAAACTCATCGTCTGGTTTGCCGCTGGCTTTCCACGGGCGGCCGCCTTTCGCTCCCAAATCTTCGGAAGTCAAAATCTCGATGAGTGCATGAAAGTGGCGGAAGATTACTTCCTGTCCCTGGGAACTTCACAAAAATTCATTAATTATGACGAAGTTTTCATGAGTTCGGGCCACGGCTAAGCCTAAAACCTGATTACCCGAATAAAGTACTTAAGATAAAAAGATATCTTTCCGAAAATAGAAAGGTATGGCCTTATTAA
>JAEYUK010000200.1 GCA_023432655.1 Pseudomonadota bacterium
CCGCTATCTCTATGAAGACCCAGAAACGATCACTTCTCTAGGAAAAATAAGGGATATTTTCGGCGGTTATAGCGGGTCTAATATTGGGGTGAGAGGAATGAATTTTAATAAATCATTTCTCATCATCAAAGAAAGCTTTGCCCGTTCAACCAAAGACTCAGTGGAGTTACTCCTTCGGCATTAAGCAAACTGAACTGCCTTATTTGAGTGGTGTTATTTCAAAAAAGAAAAGGCTTTCTCACGCCTCAAAACACATCGATAATCTACCTATTACGAATTTCGTTGTGAACTTCGGGAAAATGAAATTTTCCCGAAGTCTCGCTCGAAAGACCAAACCATAGAAAAGAATGACTTTTTGAGAGCGAAAGAGAATTTTTTGTTTAATGTAACACCACTCAAGTAAGGCAGTTACTAAGCAAACTGACCTAAAAAATTCCTTACTTCATGAATGACACTCATTGGAATCTCGTGTCCTCCCTGGAAGGAATGAAGTTTCCCTTTAAAATTTAAAGAAAGAAGTTTTTCTTCGAGTTCTTTGGCCGATTGAAAGGCCAGGATGGGATCTTGTATTCCATGTGACTGGTAGAATGGCAGGCCTCTTACCTGGGCGGGACAACGGGTCTCTGCAATGAGGGCGCCGGATAAAAGAACTAATCCATCGATTTTAAGTTTAGAATTCATCGCCAGATGTGAAGCACACATAGCCCCTTGGGAAAAACCACCTACAATGACTGTTTTGTGTTTCTTGGAAATCTCATCAACATAAGGAACTAACATGGCCAGAGTTGAATCGAATTCGGGAGGCAAGGTCCCACGCATGTTTCTGGGCCTTCCTTCTCTCATCGCTCGTTCCATTTCTTGAACATCAATTGAGAACCATGAACGTCCCTCATAGTAACCCATGTTCAGCGGCAGCAGACCATTGGGGAAGTACCAACTAAAATTATCAGCTTGCCATAATTCCCAGAGGGGGAAAAGATCCTGCATATTGGCCCCATATCCATGGAGCATAATGATTCCGACTTCGGGATTTTTTCCAGTAACAGTGAGGGTTTCTATACCCAATAGATCTATCTCTTCAATTTTCATTAGGAGTTCCAATATTAATTCGTATCCACGGAGGATCTATTTTGATATCCGGGCTTTTATTTACTGCTTGAAGTCTTCGCATAACAAAATTGGTCACATTCAAAATACCAAATTTGATTTGATTCACGTTAATAGCGATGGTTTGGTAGTCATTTTCATAATGAAACCTTCCATTGGCCCTTAACCCTGCATAGACGTAGTACTTAATGTAAAGTTGTAAATTAAACTGCCCATTTCGGGAAGTAAAAATAAGGTTGTCGCCCGGAAATTCAAGCTCACTTTGAAGTTCAGGAAGTGAATATAAAATGCGATATAAAATAAAATCCGCAGGGACTTCAATTCGTTTCACACTAGCATCTAGTTTATGCCGGCAATCTTCCAGTACCCTTGTTTTTAAAATGCCCGTTCCTTGACCTTCACACTTAACACTCACTTTATGGGCCTCATAGAGGCCTCGATCCTTTGGCATAATTGAGAGAGAATCACTCTTCAAAAAGTGGATTTTATCACCAATAGAAAAATCAGTATTGGTGGCATGGAATTTTTCAGCGTTGTGAAAAATTTTATAAGGTTTGATCCATGAAAAATCCAAAAACTCAGAAGTCACTTCAAAGGCCTCGTCAGTTCTTTCGATGGAAATACGATAGGGAACCTGCACATTTTTCAAAGAATATCCGAGCCCCACTTTCTCCAAAGTGCCTTCGCCGTAAGAATCCTGATAGGTCAGATTTAATTTTTTAACGGAAATTTTTTCGAAACCAGCGTGAGCAAGAGAACTTAAAAAGGCGATTAAGATTAGAGTGACGCGCATAATGTTCATCCTTGTTAGATGAACTATTTTCGTTTTTTAGCGGTGAAATCGGCAAGTATCTTTTTGATCATCAGGATCTCTTGCTTCGATTCAGGGTGTTTATTATTGAGTCGGACCAGGAGTTGCCCTATTTGATGCTCCATGAACTTCATATCCCCAAGGATCTCTCCCAGGATTTCGGCCTTAAAATCGGCGACTCTAACTTTGACCTCAGCTTCAAATTCTACCTTGCGCACATGTTCGAGGAGATCTTTTTGTGACTTAGTGGCTTCTTTGGGCGGCATTTTAAGGGCGGTTGCTGTGTGACCTCCTCCCGGAGCTGCAGAAGGTCTAGGAGCTGGTCTCGCCGGAAGAGGATGCACATTCCCCGGACCTCCCTGAGGTGGTCTCTGAGGGCGATTCTGAGGGGCTTCAGATTGAAAAACGAGGTCCACATCCACGTGAACGGCATCGCTTTTCTTCTTCTTTATGTCTTCCTCGTCTTCAAACTCGAGGTCTAAATCATCTAGTGCCATTAATTCTCCGCCTCTTCCTTGTCGGAGAAGACTAATTAACTCTTTAGCTAAAGAAACCCTTAATATATTGCTTAGTTTTTAATGTTAAGCTTCTGAGCTAAAATGACGATAAGCTGTTAAAATTAAGTAATAATGTACGGTAATTGTCGAAGGGAGCCGCGTATGTCTACAGATGATGACGACAAACCAACGGTTGTTTTAGATCTTAATGCTCTGAAAAAAGAAAAATTAAAACAAGAAGAAGAACTCGCCAACATCGAGAGTGAACTGGAATTTAATGTCGGTCAGGATCCTCTTGCTGTTCCTGCCCCCGAGCCCTCTCTCAGCGAAGACTCCGAGAATTTTGCTGAGAAATTTCTAGATGCCCGTGCAAAAGAGGAGAAAGCTCCTCTGACAGTCATTCTTTTTGATTTTCAGTCCGATTTTTTTCAAAAAAAAGTAGGCCTATTTCCTAAGGGACATACTTATCATGTAGCTAAGACTTTGCCCGAGCTGAATAAGTTTTTGGCCGATAAGCGGTTTCAGATCGTGGTCTTTAACTACGATGTAAACCCCAAGGCAGTAAATCAATTAACGGCCCAAATTAAGAGTAAGTTTCCTCTTATAAAAACGATGATCATGGCCACGGCCATCTCGCCTCAAAAAGCACAAATGCATGCTAAAACGCCTTCCGGAGCTAACGGGTACTATCAATTTCCACTGGTAGAAACAAAGATCGAAGCTGAACTTCAGAAGATCAAAAAACTCGCTCAAAAACAGGCTTCTTAGACAAAAAAAGGCCATCGTGGTCAAGACGATGGCCTATTAGATCTGGGAGGTGAAATCATGGCTTATGATTTCGAAAACCATCATTCATGAAAAGGTTGATACTCGTCAACAAACCAAAATAGTTTTTTTGTAACACCTTATCCCAATCGGGAAGTTAGATCAGAACAGTTGACCACTCCACTTCATATTTGAAATGATCGTTTGATGAAAACGCTTATTTTTAAATTATTTTTATTTATACTGATTTTTCCGGCCATTGCCCAGACTGATGCCGATTGGAGTCGGGGGGTTGAAATCCACTCTCCCAGAGAGAATCTCTATCAGTTGCCTCCGGAAGAGTTTCATAAAACGATCATGGAAGGAACACGGGCGGCCCTGTTTTATCCGGTAACGGTTTCAGAGCTTATGATCCCCTATTGGCCCTTAAAAAAATTTTTTGAAACAAAACCCAATGATCCAGTCAGAGTCATTCTCTATGAACTGGCCAAAATTGTTTCTCCCTACCAGAGTATGGATGAAGTCTTAAAATGGTTGGGTCTTCATGATTATCCCATTCACCCACAGCATGAAAGTCCAAACCCGTTTCCCCCTCTGACAGCAGAAGAAAAATCCCTTCCAATGGGTGCAACTCTGTGGGAGACAGAGCTAGGTACTGGTATTACTTTTGGATGTGCGGCCTGCCACACGTCTGACTTATTTGGAGTTAAGGTCATAGGCCTTACTAACCGCTTTCCGAGGGCCAATGAGTTTTTCACTCAAGGTGCGGCGCTTGCTCCCTATGTGAATAGTTTTGTCTTTAGAGACGTTCTAAAAACCACCGAGGAAGAACGCCTGATGTTGGTCAAGGCCAAGAAGCAATTAAAGTATGTGGGCACCAAAAAACCCGTGACAGTAGGTCTTGATACGTCTCTGGCCCAGGTGGCCCTTTCTCTGGCCAAAAGAAAAGATGATGCTTATGCCACCCGAACTCCTTTTTCTCACCGGTTCCCACGCCGAAATAAATTAGAAAAGATGGTGGCCGATAGTAAGCCCGCGGTATGGTGGAATCTTAAATATAAAAATCGTTGGCTCTCTGATGGCTCCATTGTCTCAGGGAATCCGGTTCACACCAATTTCTTATGGAATGAAATTGGTCGAGGAACTGATCTCGTGGAACTAGAAAAATGGTTGGATGAAAATGTTGAAACGATCAATGCTCTCACCGCAACGGTTTTTGCCACTAAACCGCCTCGATATGAAAAATTCTTCGGCATTAATTCAATCGACATTGAAAAGGCCAAACGTGGAGAAAAACATTTCGTCACTTCATGCCAACGCTGTCATGGAACCTACGAAAAAGGCTGGTCCGCACCAGATGCCTATGCCATGAGTCCTGAGGAGCAAATACAAAACATCAGCGTTAGGTACCACAAGAAAACACCTATTCGTGATGTGGGCACTGATCCTGGTCGATACTTAGGAATGAGAGAATTTGCCAATGACTTAAACCGTCTGGCCATTTCAAAATCAATTGGCGCAGTCGTTGAACCACAAAAAGGTTACGTCCCACCACCACTAGATGGCATCTGGGCCAGATGGCCTTACTTTCATAATAATTCGGCACCGAACCTCTGTGCAGTTTTAAGTCGTGGCCCTGAAAGACCAGTAACCTATGTGGCAGGGCCTGCCATTAATAAGAAAACCGATTTTGATCAAAATTGTGTGGGTTACCCTGAGAAAGACAAGGCCCCAATCGCCTGGAAGAAAAACAAAGAGTTCCTCTATGATTCAAGAAAAGAAGGTCTTTCGAACAAAGGTCATGATGAGGGTATATTCCTGAAAGACGGAAAGGAAATTTACACCAGCACACAAAAGCTTGAGCTGATCGAGTTCCTCAAGACCCTTTAGTACAAGCGGTAGTACTGGGCGGCCATCGTTGAGATATAATTTCCTGGGTTCCGGAGTGTTTCAAAATGCTCCGGATGGATT
>JAEYUK010000228.1 GCA_023432655.1 Pseudomonadota bacterium
GCTTACTACGGTCAAATTTTTCCTTAGCCATGGGGCTTCTCCTTACAAAAAGTTATGAGTCCGTGTTATCTATGTTTTTGACTGGTAGAGTATGCTCTACCTCTTCTTTTCTGACAATATAAAAAACTTACCGGCTCAGCCCAAGAATGGAGCTCGCACCGAGAATCGAACTCGGGACCCCTTCCTTACCAAGGAAGTACTCTACCTCTGAGCCATGCGAGCATTTATTCTTGGAAAAAGTTGGAGCGGGCGAAGAGGCTCGAACTCTCGACTTCCACCTTGGAAGGGTGGCGCTCTACCAACTGAGCTACGCCCGCGCTAAAACAACTCTTAAATGGTGGCGTGGGGTGGATTCGAACCACCGAAAGCTAACGCTGGCAGATTTACAGTCTGCTCCCTTTGGCCACTCGGGAACCACGCCATTTAAATGGAGCTGCTCACAGGAATCGAACCTGCGACCTACTGATTACAAATCAGTTGCTCTACCAACTGAGCTAGAGCAGCCCTTACATCAACGAAAAGATCGTGAGTTTGAAATTTATAATGGTATGACCGAACAATTTCAAGCTTTTTCAGTTAGAAACCAAAACATTTTTCCATGGCAATGGCGGCGGCCGATGAAACGTTCAGTGATTTTATCTCTCCCTGAGAGGGAAGACTCAGATTTTTCTGCACTAAACGGCTAACAGCGTGCGACAAACCAGTCTCTTCGGCCCCCAAAAGTAAACAGATCTTATTTTCACTGCGTAAACCTTCTGGGGTAAGATTATCGGAAGAATGTTCTGACAAACCTACGGTAACAAAACCGGCCTCGTTCAGCTGTCCAACAGCACGACTGAGTGAATTCACTCGTATGAGATTCACATACTCAGTAGCACCAGAGGCGATTCGATAGAATGAAGGAGTGAGTCCGAATGATTTTGCAGACGGAATGAGCACTCCATCGACTCCGTAGAAACAGGCCGTTCTTAGAATGGCCGCTCCATTATGAACATCTGTAATCTGATCAAGAGCGAGGAATCTCCCTTTGGGAGCCTTTAAAAAATCTTGGAGAGAATAAGTTTCCAGAGGAGAAGTTTCTAGAAAGAGGCCTGATGGAACTCGCGTAAATTCCACATCCATATAACTACAAAGCTTTTTTCCTTCTTCCTGAAGCGCATGAGAAGACAAGATCTGAATAGGAACTTTTAGATTCTTAGGATTAATCTGATGCTTCCGCTGAAGCTCAGTTAAGCCTTCATCCGTTGCATAAAGTTTAGCGTGAACTCTCCGCGGATTAGTTAAAGCCGCGGCGATACTATGCATACCAAAAATCAGTTCGAAATCTACAGCCATTTACCCAACTCTTGAAGTTTCGCCTTCACAGTAGAAAGCAATTCTTCTTTTTTAACTTTTATCACTTCACCCGTTTTTCTAATTTTGATCTCTATCTCACCAGTCGCAAGATAATCTCTTTCACCCAGAACCACTCTCATTGGAAGCCCTATCAGATCAGCGTCTTTAAACATTTGACCCGGGCCTAGTTGACGATCATCAAAGAGAACTTCAAGCCCAGCTTTTTTGAAATCTGTGTAAATACTTTCAACCAGTTCTTTAGTCTCAGGAGTTTTTCCGATGAAGCACAGATAAAGGTCGTAAGGCGCAATGGATGCAGGCCAGATGATCCCGTCCTTGTCGTTATACTGCTCAATCGCCGACGCCAGAACTCGAGTCATACCGATTCCATAACAGCCCATGAGTGGAGTAATGGCCTTACCTTGTTCATTAAGAACGGTTACTTTCATACTCTTGGTGTACTTATCGCCGAGCTGGAAGATATGTCCGACTTCAATACCTTTTTTAAGCACGATCTGATCGTCACCAATGTAATCGCCTTCTTTTGCCAGTCTCATATCGGCGCGGAAATGCTTGGCCGTCGTATCACGAGACGGGACAAAGCCCTTCATGTGATGATCTGCTTCATTGGCACCAACGATATAAGAAGCATCCATATCGATAGCTTCATCAAAAATAATTTTCAGTGAAGCTGTGGTGGTAGGGCCCATGAAGCCTTTAATCAGTCCTAGCTCATCGAGTTCATTTTGTTGGGCCGGTCTGATGTGTTCAGCATTCACTTTATTTTTAAACTTCACTTCATTGAGAGTGTCATCTCCCAAAAGCATCACCATAAAATACTGGTCTTTGCCGTTAATAATGGCATTCATCACGAGCGATTTAAGCGATTGGGTGATCGGATAACCGTGGGCTTGGCAGACTTCTTCACAAGTTTTTTGATTAGGTGTCGGAAACTTTTCCAAAGCTGCGACTGGAGCTGAAGCGATGTTCTTTCTTACGGTAATAGCTTTTTCTATATTAGCTGCAAACTTTGTACGAGGAACAGTCACTACATAATCTTCGCCATTATCGGCCACTACCTGGAACTCGTGAGTTTTTGCTCCCCCACCGGCCATGGTGCCACCATCAGCTTCTACGGCAATAAAATCAAGGCCCGCGCGACGGAAAATATTCTCATAAGCGACATAGATTTCGTCATAGAACTTATCTAATGAAGCCTTATCAATGTGGAAGGAGTACCCATCTTTCATGATAAATTCGCGGGCCCGCATAAGACCGAAGCGAGGACGAATTTCATCACGGAATTTGGTGTTAATGTGATAAAGACAAACCGGCAGCTGACGGTAAGAATTGACAGTACGACGAAATACGTCCGTTACCGTTTCTTCGTTAGTCGGAGAAACGCAAAGCTCTCTTTCTGCTCTGTCTTTCATCTTTAGCATCTGTCCGCCCATCGCGTCCCAGCGGCCTGATTCCTGCCAAAGTTCAGCGGGAGTAATTACAGGCATCAACAATTCGAAGCAATTAATTTTATCTAATTCCTCCCGAACAATATTCTCTAGTTTCTTGTAGGACTTAAATAACATGGGCTGAATAGTATAGAGTCCAGCACCCGTTTTATAGATAAGACCAGCTCTCATCATGAGTTGTTGTGAAACCACATCAGCGTCGGATGGAGTTTCTTTAAGTGTTTGCCAGTAGCCTTGAGACAGTCGCATAGGTCCTCTTAATGAAATAGACTTTGAGAATAATAATCTCTTTGTTCAATATAAACTTTGAGCTCACAATTTTCCAGGAGAGCACCTGCTTTTACCACGGGGGAAGTTCCCTGCACAGGCACAATTTCTATCTCGGTGGTCATCTGTGAACCAGGACAATTTTTATAATCGAAAATAAAGAGGAACATATTGAAGCCACCAGGAATAGCAAGAGGAACAATTTCGTTGAGTGCGACTTCCTCGCCTTCCATAAAATCTAATAAGCTTCCACTTCTGTCATCCAATGGAAGCTGAAAGGATTGAGAAAGTTTATATTCTTCGCCTTGTCTGAGATCGCTCCAGTCAGCGGCCAGAACTCCAAAAGACACAAGAAAAAGCACAAGGAATAAACGCATAAAAAACCCTCCATGGATAATCCCTCTATGGTAACTTATTCCTGGAAATTATGAAAATTAGATCGCACAAGAAGCAGCGCTTCCTTATATAATGGTCCTATGACAAATTTTAGAAAAGCTGAAATATCAGACATTCCTGCCCTTCATTTATTAGTCAACTCGGCTTACCGAGGGGATTCTTCCAAAAAAGGTTGGACTACTGAAGCCGATCTTTTAGATGGGCAGCGCACTGATCCTGAGGGACTTCAGGAGATGATCTTGAGTCCGGATTCAAAGATAGAACTGGCCCTCGAACAGGATCAGATCCTGGGATGCGTTTATATTAAAACTGAAGAAGATGCTCTCTACTTTGGAATGCTGACGGTTAATCCTGAACTCCAAACTCAAGGGATTGGAAAAAAACTTCTACTTCGGGTTGAAGAACTGGCCCGTGAAATGAATAAAAATACTATTCGAATGACCGTCATCGGCCAGCGGCAGGAACTCATTGCTTTTTATGAACGCCGAGGCTATCGGCGCACGGGAAAAACCGAGCCTTTTCCTGACCATGATCCAAGATTTGGTTTACCGAAAACCACTCTCGTTTTTCACGAATTTCAGAAAAAAATTTAATTTAATGGCTGACGCTAATAAATTGCGGAAGCTTATGAGCTTCGCGAACTTCAGCTTTAAGTGCCGAAGCTGAGACAATTTCGTAAGCTGATGGTGTTTCTAAAAGCTTACGGCAAAGAAGGTTGTGAAGATTATGACCAGACTTATAAGTCGTGATCTTACCGGCAATCTCGTAGCCCAAAAGACTCACATCACCGATCGTATCAAGGATTTTGTGTCGGACAAATTCGTTATTAAAGCGAAGGCCTTCTGGGTTTACGACTTTGAAATCATCTAAAACGATCGCATTGTCGAGGGATCCGCCTTTAATAAGACCTTTACGCTTAAGCATATCCACGTCGCGAGCAAAACCGAAAGTGCGCGCACGAGCGATATCCTGGATGAAAGTTTCGCAAGAAAACTCGAAATCAAAACGCTGAGTCTTAATGATCGGGTGAGCGAAGACAATCGTAGAGTCGATGATGAGATTCTGGGCCGGCTCAAACTGGGCCCACTTGCCATCTTTCTCAACTCTTACTGTGTCGAGAATGACTAAGAACTTTTTTGATTTATTGAGGTTCTTGATCCCGGCTTCTTTTAAAAGGAAAACAAATGAAGCACCAGAACCGTCCATAATAGGAACTTCCGGTCCGTCAATTTCGATCATACAGTTGTTAATTCCTAGACCATATAATGTGCCCAGAAGATGTTCCACTGTGTGAATCGCCTCAACTCCTGCACCAAGAGTCGTCGCATTTTCTGTGGTACCCACAGTTAAGGCATTGGCCTTCATTGGTTTAGCATTTGAGATATCGGTACGGATGAATTGAATGCCAAAATCGGCTTCAGCAGGGATAAGTTTCATTGTAACTTTCTTACCTGAGTGCAGGCCAATACCAGTTACTTTCACATCTTTCGCAAGGGTCCGTTGATATATCATGTCTAACCTTATAATAAATCGTACATCACTGTTCAATTATAAATGAATTTTGTGAGTTTGTACGGATGAATTTTGTGCTCTATGTATAAATCTTGACAGGATAAGTCAACGGCTTAGGACAGATGTTTCAAGGCCGATTCTGACAGCACTCGGCCACGAGGTGTCCTTAATATAAGCCCCTGTTTTAATAGGAATGGCTCATAAACTTCTTCGATAGTTTGCTTGTCTTCGCCCAAGGTCGCCGACAGGGCATCAATGCCGACAGGCCCACCTTGGTAGTAATTTTTCATAACAGATAAAATTTTCCTATCCATGGAATCAAGGCCCAGATCGTCGATGTCTAATAATCTTAAGGCCGACTTCACTTCTTCAATTCCCACGACAGATTTTTTATTAACTAAAGCAAAATCTCGGACTCTTCGAAGAATGCGGTTAGCGATTCGCGGAGTTCCTCGAGACCGCTGAGCAATTTGTATCTTGGCCTCTTCCCCCAGTTCAATTCCCATTTTACGGGAGTTATTGAGGACAATCACCGAAAGCGTTTCTGGCCCGTAATAATCGAAATTCAAATGGGCGGTAAAGCGGTCTCGCAAAGGGTTTGAT
>JAEYUK010000268.1 GCA_023432655.1 Pseudomonadota bacterium
CTTTAAGATCGCAGCCCCACTGAGAGAAGAGATTGATTAAAGCAAACCCGGTTTTCCCTAAACCTACGACCAGGATTTTCTTCCCTTTATATTTTTCCATAAAAGCTCCTTAAATTTCTTTATCTTAACTTCAAAGTGGCCAATGCAAGAATTGCCAAAATTAAACTGATGATCCAAAAACGAACAATGACTTTAGTCTCAGGCCAGCCTTTTAACTCAAAGTGGTGATGAATAGGGGCCATTTTAAAAATGCGCTTACCCCGAGTTTTAAAAGACGCTACCTGGAGAATCACAGAAACGGCTTCGATGACGAAAACCCCGCCGATTAAGACAAACAAAAATTCGTTCTTAGTCAAAACAGCAATGGTTCCAAGACTGCCCCCCAGCGAGAGAGAACCTACATCTCCCATAAAAATCTCTGCAGGGTAGGCATTATACCATAAAAATCCAACTCCGGCGCCAATGATTGCCGAAACTAAAACTAATAACTCACCAACATCTGGGATGTGCGGGATCAGTAAGTAGTTCGCTAATTCAATGTGGCCTGCCAGATAGGAGAGAAATCCTAGTGTCGCAGCAGAAACGATTGTCGGGCCAATGGCCAGACCATCTAATCCATCTGTTAAATTCAGGGCATTAGATGACCCAACGATAACAAAAGCTGCAAATGGTACATAGAACCAGCCAATATCCATCACAGCATCTTTAACAAAAGGGATGTAAACTTTGGAATCAGTTATTCCAAATTTAATCATAAGGTAACTAGCTAAAAGGGCAGTGGAGAACTGCCATAGAAGCTTTTGACGTGCACTGACACCTTTAGTGTTCTTCTTTAAAACCTTTAAGTAGTCATCAAGACCACCTAAGAAGAAAAAAGAGATTGTAACGAACAATGCCAATAAAAAAGGAATTGAAACAAAATTCCCACAGATGGCACAGGCAATAAAAGCGCTACCTAAAATGAAAACACCACCAAAAGTTGGTGTTCCCTTTTTCTTTTTGTGACTTTCGGGACCTTCTTCTCGAATAGTTTGCCCAAACTGCCTTAATTTCATTAAAGCGATGAAGCGTTTCCCCCAAAGGATTGAAACCAGGGTGGCCACGATGAAGGCGAGGAATGACCTAAAAGTTATGTATTTAAAGACGTTGAATAATTGAAAGTCGTGACTTAGCGGGTAAAGCCAATGATACAGCATGTTTATCCCTTTAAAAAAGATAAACTTAAGTTATATCGAACAAAGACTCCAATTGTAAAGAGCGAGACCCTTTTATAAAGTGAATAGGGAATTTCTTAAGACAATCCTCTCTGTACTCATTCTTGAAAGCAGCACTCGAAGCCTTCATTTGCCCCTGAGGATTACCCTTGGCGTAGTACTGAGAGAACCGACCCACAAAATACACATGTGTGAAGCCAAGTTCTTTCACAAACTGACCGACTTCCTCATGATACTGGGCAGTTGTATCACCCAATTCATTCATGTCCCCTAGCACAATACATGCATCTTCCATCTTATGGCCCTGACTAAGTACACTTTCCTTGAAGCCCATGAGGGCAGCTTTCATAGAAGATGGATTTGCATTATAGGCGTCCAAATAAACCGCTTTATTCTCAAACTTAATCCACTCAGAACGATTCTTCGTTGGACGAAAATTCTTACACGCCTCAATAAGACTCTCTCTGTGCTCAGGATAAAAGTGTTGAGCAATGAACAGACAGGTAATGAGGTTGAGTTTATTATGTTTTCCGGTGATATGAGGATTAGTGGCCTTTAAAGCCTGATCCTTAAAGATCAGCTGGGCCCCATCAGTTAAATATGTAATCTTGGCCATGGCAGAAGTTTCTTCGCCATACGTGATAGATCCATCAGTAGGTTTTAACTGTTTTAAAAATTTATCATCCTGATTAATGAGGTAAAAGCCTTTACCTGCGGTAACTTCTTTTACAGCGTGATAGAGATATCCTTCTTCTTCAAAAACTTTTTCTTCAGTTCCAAAAAACTCCAGGTGAGTGGCTCCGATATTTGTCGTAAGTCCGGCATTGGGTCCGGCAATATCACAAAGAACTTTTATTTCACCAGGGTGGTTACTTCCTAATTCAAGAACAACGAACTGAGTATTCTCAGAAACATCCAGCAAGGTAAGCGGAACCCCAAGATGATTGTTATTATTCTTTTCCGTTGCAACGATTTTTCCCGGCAACACTTCTTTAAGAATAAAAGAAAGCATCTCTTTATGAGTTGTCTTTCCATTTGAACCAGAGATGGCAAAAACGGTATTTCTAGGATCTTTTCTTTTCCATTCTTTTATATGGTGATGAGAAATCTCCTGAAGAAAGGTAATACTATCCGAAACAGGGATAAACTCAGTTTGCGGGTATTTAATTTCCAGACTTTTAACTTTTTCCAGGTTCTCGAAACTCGTCTGATAAAAAATAACAGGACACCGGGCCTCAAGAAGAGAATCAATTAAATCCAGCGGATTAACCTTAGCTCCAGGTATGGCAACAAAAGCGGAAGGATCCTTATATTTTCTACTGTCAGTACAAAATGTCATATGACCAGAAGTTGCAACTGGTTTAAGTACAGAAGGGCATGCCTTTGTCAGGGCCAGGTTAATCATTACTGTTCCTTACTCAAAAAACTTTCAATTTCTCTAATGTCACTATAAGGGTGTTTTACTCCCTGCTTAAGAATATAGTCCTCATGACCCTTGCCCGCCAGTAGAAGAATTTCATTCTCCGTTAAAGCATTGAGGGCCTTCTTAACTGCTTCCGGACGCTCAACTATTTTTTCATAACGATTTGAGCTCATCCCTTCTGTAATATCATCAATAATTCTCGCAGGATCTTCTGAGCGAGGATTGTCACTGGTGACATAAACATAGTCGGCCCAGGTTTCAGCAATCTTTCCCATGACCGGGCGTTTGCTCCGATCTCGGTCACCGCCGCAACCAAAGAGTATCTTGAGTGCATGAGTGGGAAATGCCGCTTTTATTCCCTTACATATATTATCCAAGGCGTCCGGAGTGTGAGCAAAATCCACAATAAGGTAATTGCTCTTATAAGGCTTAATATAGAAGCGACCATCAGGCGGAATGATCTTTTCAAAAACATCCGGAACTTTAATCCCCCAAGTCTTCTCGACAATTCCCACCGCTACTTCCAGATTGTTACGATTAAAATCAGTAGAGAAAAAAAGAGGAAGATTACCTTCTAGCACAGGCGCCTGTTGGACTTTAGAAGTTATTTTCGAAAGCCTACGAAAGAGTTCTTGCTGCTCTGTGGGTAACAATATTTTTGCATCATCTTTAAGATAATTGAACATTAAAACTTTCGCGGCAAAATACTCTTCCATTGTCTGATGGTAGTCCAGATGATCTTGAGAAAAGGAGAGCCATCCACCCATATCAAAATGGAGTCCATAAAGACGATCTTGTTTTAAGGCATGGGAGCTAGCTTCCAGGACACAGAAATCTTTATCTTGACCATAGTTATATAAGAACTTTCTAAGATCAATAAAGCTTGGGGTAGTAAGTCCAAAATCACATTTTGTCTGATGATTTTCGCGAACACCAAGTGTTCCAATACTCATACCTTTCTTACCGCATAATTCTCCCAACTGAAGTACAAGATCAGCAGTGGTCGTTTTTCCATTGGTCCCGGTAATAGCAATAAGCTTCATTGGAGGAAGCGGGTAGAGAATATCGAGAATGGCTTTTTGAATTTCGGGCCAACGACTTTCAGAAATAACCGAACTATTCATCGGTCTTGAAGGATGGTCCGTATTTACTATCAGCCAGGCATACTGAGCGCGATCTATTCTTTCACGAAATTGCTCCTGGCCTTTTTCAGTCTCAGGGATGCGGTAGAATAAAATAGATTCATGTGTAGAATTCTGGGTAGCCCAATGAATATCCTTTATCGTTAACGGTGGCAGGACTTCTTGTAAAATTGTGTTAAGCGTTTGTTCATTCAGCATAAGTAGGGGCTTCAAATTGCAGTCTTAGGGTCATTTCGCCATCGGCTTGTGTACCCGGTGTGATCGACTGCTTTGTTACCACGCCGAATCCAGTGATTTGAATAGAAAGATTTCTATCCTCAGCAAGTTGTAGAGCACTCGCTTTATCAAGACCGGTAAAATCAGGAATGAATCCAGGAGCAAAGTAACGGGTTTGTTGAGCTTGTTGAATTTTTACTTCATCAAGATTTTTAGTGTTTGATTTTTCATCGTACTTTGCAAATTGAGCAAAATCTTTTTTCTTATAAAGAATATATTGGGTAATCTTCTTAAAAATTGGACCCGCGACTTTTCCACCATAGTAACCATTCTTAGTTGGATTATCGACGTAGGCCATAACAACAAACTTTCTATTCACATTGACAGGAAAACCCACAAAAGATGGGATATAACCCGAGTAACCACCAGTTGGTGAAACCCGTTGTGCAGTTCCCGTTTTACCTGCAATCACGTAGTGAGGAATTTTGGCAAACTTCCCAGTACCTTCTTCCACGGCCCCAACCAGCATGCGGGCCACATCATTGGCCGTCTTCTCTGAAATAATTCTATTCTCAGGTTTTAGCTGACTTTCATCTGTACGAATCAGAGTAGGCTTCACTAAATAGCCACCGTTCGCAATAACAGCATAAGATCGAAGCATCTGGATCGCAGTCGTCGCAATCCCTTGGCCAAAACTTATGTTACTTAAAGTGAGTGGCCGTACTTTATCTGTGGCCTTATGAGAAAGAATACCTTTTGATTCCCCATTCATTTCAATACCGGTCTTTTTAGGAATCTCAAACTTATCCAGAGTTTCTTTAAGCTTTGGGTACTTTAAGCTAAATGCAATTTTAGTGGTCCCAACGTTAGAGCTAAACTTTAAAATATCAGATACTGATAGCCACTCGAACTTCTCATGGGATTCAGCTTCTGATACCCAGTGGTTTTGAACCCGAATTTTTCCATATTCACAGAAAAACTTGGTTTCCGGGGTAGCTATTTTATTTTCCAGGGCGGAAACGATGGTTATGGGTTTCATAATTGAGCCAGGCTCAAAGGGGTCGGTAACAAAAGCGAGCTTTCGATACTCCTGCGGAAAAGTGGAAGCCTTGTTGGGATCAAATGATGGATAATTAGCGATGGCGAGAATTTCTCCCGTTTCCGCATCCATGACACCTGCACCCCCACGAAGTGCACTATGAAGAGTTACTTGCTCTTTCAGATAACTTTCCAGCGCCCCTTGGATATCTTTATCAATCGATAAATGCACATCCGGTGATTCCACTTCGGAAGCCTTGGTCTCATATTTAATCGGCCGTCCCTTAGCATCTCTGATGTATTTAACAACTTGCGGTTTACCTTTCAGTTGAGAATTCAGACTGTTTTCCAACCCTGCTAAACCGGTATTGTCTACTCCCACATAACCCAGGGTCTGAGCGAGTAGTTCACGATTCGGATAAACTCTTTGAGAGTGAGATTCGTGAAAGATTCCCTCTAACTTTTTTATTCTTTTAATTTGTTCTTCATTCAGATGAATTCTGCGTGCGAGCCAGGTATAGCGGGTTCTCTTCTGAACTTTGTTCTTAAGGCTTTGATAAGTGAGTTCAGGAACAATCTCTGAGAGTTTTTTTAATTGTTGATAGAACTCATTATTCTTATTCTTAGGGATAGTGAAAATGTTATACACATGAACGTTAATCGCTAACGGGTTTCCGTTACGATCAAAAATATTACCACGATTTGGGTATTCTTTAACTTCACGAATAAATTGAGATTTAGCATAGGCAATAAGCTTCGATTTATTCACAACCTGAATATAAAAAGCTTTGCTTAAAACCACAGCAAATAAAAAGCCGAAAACAATAAAGCTAAAAAAGATACGATTTTTCAATCAGCACCTGGAATTAAAATGATCTGTTCCGGCCCCGGTTCTTTCAAATCGTAGCGGGTCGCAAATTCACGAAGTCGCGGGACTGACATTTCTCGGGCGCGCTGGGCCTTTAGTTCTTTATTTCTAATAGTACTTTTATGTATATCGTCGTTGATATTGTTGAGAAGATACGCCTGTTCGATTCCCTTCATGCGAAAACCAACAAACAAAATGGCCAGCGTTGTAAAAGTCAGAGTAAAAGGCAAAGCTTTAGGATTGAATAGAAAATCCAATAACCGATTATTAAATTTTAAACGACCTTTTTTTCTTAGTGCCATCAACCCTCCCTAGTTGAGACTCTCGTTGTAATAGGCGAAGTTTGGCACTTCGAGAACGCGAGTTTTGTGACAGCTCTTCTTCCGTGGCTGTGAGTGGCTTCTTAGTTAAAATTGTAGCAGGAAAATCTTCTTTCTCCACTATTTCTTTAAAAGTGTGTTTTACAATTCTATCTTCCAAAGAATGGAAACTGATGACGGCGAGTACCCCGCCTTCTGCCAGATACGGCAACAGTTTTGGTAAAGTATTTTCTAAGACGGTAAGTTCTTCGTTAACAGCGATTCTTAGCGCCTGAAAAGAGCGGGTAGCGGGATGAGTTTTTCCGTGACGATCTTTCGGGGGATAGGCATGGAAACAGATGTCCTCTAGTTCCCCGGTGGTTTCAATTTTCTTTTTCTGGCGAAGCTCGCAAATACGGGCCGCAATTTTTCGAGAAAGCCGTTCCTCCCCGTAATTAAAAAGAATATCAGCGATTTCCTTCTCAGAAAGAGTGTTTAGAAGGTCGGCAGCAGTTGGAATATTATTGTCCCCATAGTTCATCCGCATATCTAAAGGGGCATCGGCGCGGAAACTAAAACCTCGCTCCATCTTATCAAACTGATGCGAAGAAACCCCCAGATCCATTAAAATCCCTGCAAATTTTCCATGCATTTGGTTTTTTTCACACCAATCCGGAAATTCTTGAAAGTTCATAGGTAGTAAGTGAACCTTTCCCTCTTTGCCCCTATGGCGGATATTTTCTTCACCATTTTTTAAGGCATCAGGATCTTGGTCGGTCGAATACACTGTAGAACCGGCCACGTGGTCCGATAGCGCGAAGGTATGTCCACCGGCCCCAAAAGTGAGGTCAGCAAATATAAGAGAGCCAGATGCTTTAGATCCAAGCTCTAAAGCATCCAGACATTCTTTTAACATTACAGAGTAGTGGGACAGGTATTCGGTCATTTTTTTAAGATTACTTCCAGAATTTCTTTATGCTCTGGTTTATGAAGGGAGGAGTCGGTCATTACTGCGTACTCATTTTCTGGAACAAAAGAGACCGGATTCTTAACCAAATCTGGAATAGCTTCCATTACAAATTTTTGGGCAGAAACATAATTGGATTTCATAACATCCATGATTTCCTGAACAGTACAATGCTCTTCTTTCCATCCATCGTAATCAGTCACCATGGCAACTGTGGCGTAGGCCATGCCGGCTTCTTTGGCAAGGAAAGCTTCTGGAACGTTGGTCATACCAATAACTGACGCCCCAAAACTTTTATAAAGCTTAGACTCAGCTCTGGTAGAAAACTGCGGTCCTTCGATACAAATATAACTTCCACCTAAATGGGAAGTCACACCGGCACGTTGGCATGCCTGATAAAGCCTTTTTTGTAGAGCTGGCTCAACTGGATCGGCAACTGAGACGTGGCCAACAACACCAGAATCAAAAAAGCTTCTTTTTCTTAAGCCTTTAGTCCAATCAATAAACTGATCAATTAAAACGAAGTGGCGAGGAGCATATTCTTCCTGAAGTGAACCGACTGCAGAAATACTTACGATGGTAGTTACACCAAGTTTTTTTAGAGCAAAAATATTAGCACGGTAATTTACTTCACTTGGAGTGAAGTGATGTCCATGACCATGGCGAGGTAGAAAGTAGAAAGAATTTCCTTCTACTTCGCACTCCATAATTTCAGCACTAGGGCTTCCGAAAGGAGTTTCCACCTGTATTTTATTTTTTACCGTAATGCCTTCTAATTTATAGATGCCACTACCGCCGATGACGGCAACCTTAATACCGGCCATACAGCCTCCTTAAGCTAAAATTCCAGTCAGGTCGACAACTTTGCCCAGAGACTTAGACTGTCTTCCGATGAAACTACTTGATTCATCTCTTTCCGACTCTTCCTTGCAAAGAATACATTCCTCAGCAGTAGGACGGGCCATTAAACGCTCAAACTTGATCCATGAATCGCACTCAGTGCAAATCCCGTATTCATTCGTTTCAAATTTTTTCAAAGCTTTATCAATTTTCTTCGCATAGAAAACTTCTCTGTTTCTGAAACGGAGTTGATGAGAGTTGTTGTAATCATTGATTGATTGTTCAACATCGTCACCACTGTCTCTGGTAGTTAGACTAAGGTCACCGGCCGTATCCTTGTCAAAAACCAGACTTTCTTTTTCTTCCAACAACTTATTTCTAAGAGTCTCAAGTTGTTTTTTAGTAAGCGCTTTAACTTTTTCGGACATGGGAAAAATCTCCTATTCGAGAATAAACTATTCCAATCCACCCTTAATATTAAGGAGGACAGATTTAGATACCATTTTTAATGTTTCAAAAACTCCTTTACCGTTTGTCGCCACAGCTTCAAACGCAGGGAATTTTCTTTTGTTCAATTGAAATTGCAAATCTTCTACCGGAACGATGTTCGGAAGATCACGCTTATTCCATTGCATGACCATTGGTACTTTGGAAATGTCATAACCTTGCTCAGCAAGGTTTCTCTCTAATCCTTGATATGACTCTATGTTCGCTTCCATTCTCTCAACTTGAGAGTCAGCTACAAAAACTAAACCATCCACACCTCTTAAAATAAGCTTGCGGCTGGCTTCATAAAAAACTTGTCCAGGAACGGTATAAAGATGGAACCGGGTTTTAAAACCGCGAATCTCACCTAAATCCAGGGGAAGAAAATCAAAGAATAGAGTTCTTTCATTCTCAGTATTGAGAGTGATCATCTGTCCTTTATTGTTAGAACTAGTTTTCTGATAAATATACTGAATGTTAGTCGTCTTACCGCCCAGTCCTGGGCCGTAATATACAATCTTACAGTTAATTTCTTTAGTATGATAATTTACAAATGACATATTAGTTTCCACCTACAGAGAAAAGACGATCAATTTCTTCATCAGAAATTTCCGTGAAAAGAAATCCTTCCCGGTCGCTGGTTTTTACCTTTTTAGGTTGTGGGATGTTATCGTTTACAAACAAACGGTCCATTTCTTCTTTAATCTGAGACACCTGACGCTTTAGCTGGCCAGGATTTACACAATCATTATAAAGAGCGCCAAGGAAATATCTTTTACCCCCCAAATGAAAAGGAAAAAGATAAATACCCTGAGAAGAAGTATCGAAAGCGAGTCTAAATTCCATCACATCCTGATCAGGACTAGTAAGCCCTATCAATGCTTCCGAAGCTTGCCAAACTCCACTCACCAAAGCAGATACCGAAGTAGTTGTTTGGTTTTGGACTGAATCATAAATGGTTATCCCATCTTCTCTGGTAACAAATAAACGTGCATTTACACCCGATTTTTTCGGATCTAAAACATGTTTTATTTTTTCAGTTACATTCATTTGTTTCATTAAAATCTTTTCCGATTTTCTAGGGCCTTCGTAATCGTCATCGGATCTAAATATTCTAGACTCCCGCCAATCGGGACCCCGAAGCCAATTCTTTCCACTCTAATCGTTTCCGGAAGTAGGGTTTTAAAGTAAGAGCAAGTTGCATCGCCCTCTACTGAAGGATTAATGGCAAGGATGATTTCCTGGATGTCCTTTTCAATAATACGACTTCTAAGTTCATCCATCTTTAATTCATCCGGTCCAATACCCAGAAGCGGGTTCAAAACGCCGCCTAAGATATGATAGACCCCGCGGAAGTGTCCGCTTTTCTCTATCGCCATTAAGTCCGAAGCGTTCTCAACGACACAAAGAGTTTTCATAAACTGTCGGGATTCATCAGCACAAATAGAGCAAAGGCTTTCATCGGCAAACATGCCACACTCTTCGCAAAGTTTAAGATCTTTCAGTGAAGAGACGGCCGATCCTACCGCATTCAATTCCTGCGCTTTCCAATGTGTCATGCTCATAACCATCCGGAAGGCGGTTTTTTCACCGACACCCGGAAGCTTGGTAAGAGCTTCAACTGCATTTTTAATCACTTCAGGAAGCTGAATCATTTTAGAACATTCCTGGAATATTCATGCCGCCAGTTACTTTAGACATAGCTTGTTGAACCATGTCTTGAGAATCTTTCATTGCCTGATTAACAGCAGTGAAGACAAGCTCTTCTAGAGTTGCAACATCATTAGGGTCCACACACTCTTTATTAATAGAGATGCTAAGGAGCTGTTGCTTACCGTTTACTTTTACTTTTACCATCCCGCCGCCGGCAGAGGATTCAACCTCTCTTTCAGCAAGTTCATTCTGAAGCATCGCTAGTTTAGCTTGCATCTGCTGGGCCTGTTTCATCAAATTATTCATATTCATAAATTACTCCTGATTATTTAAGATGATTTTATCAACCTTGCTGTTAAATAGTTTTTCAGCTTCTTTAACGTATGGGTTATTCAAAATTCTCTGTCGACGTTCTTCTTCGAGATTGTTTTCTCTTTCAACATCGATTTCAACTTTGGTTTTAAAATTCTTATCTTTCTTTTCTTCCAGACTTAATGTCTGAGTTTTAAATTGAATCTTCTCGATATCAGTTTCAAAGAAATCGGCCAAGTGATTTTTTAATCTGGCATAGACATCTTTTTCTTCCACGTACTCTTTAAACACAACAGCATCTTCTGGGAAGGCCACAGTTACGATCAAAGGTACGGATTTGGTATCTAATTCTTCAATAAGATTACCGTGCTCAATGTTGGCGGCGGTTGCCGGAGAAGTTTGTCGCAGATAGTTCAGAAAATCATTCCAGGTCTTAGCTGGCTCAATTACTGGTGCTACTTGGACTTCAACTTTTCCGGCTTCAGACTTTCCCTGCTGAGGAATATCTCCTAGCTTAAGGTCTGAACCAGTAAGTATTGAACGACGAAGAGTTATTTTTTGCAGAAGAATCAGAACAACTTTTTCTGGGTTGTTAGTAGTTACCGCCCATTGAAAATCTTTTACCAGCGTTTCATAGATCCAGAATAACTCGGCAATTGTAATATCTTTTAAACTGCCGGCCGTAAGAATCTCTTCTTTATATAAAGTCTGTTGCTCATCTATCAGATTAATAATCCGGTAAAATCCATCCAGAATTTGGTCGCACAGTTTTTTAAGATCAATGTTTTCATCAATTAACTGGCGATAGATCTTACTCACTGTTTTAACTTCGCCCACTAGTACAGAAGAAAGAAGTTCTTTCATTGCTGAGGTGCCAGCAAGACCCAGGGCTTGGGTCAAAGACTCTTCCGTGACTCGGTTATTTCCAGATAGGCCTAACACCTGATCAAAGATAGAAAGCGTATCGCGAACAGAACCTTGTCCAAGTTCTGCCAGCTTCTCGGCAATTTTAGGAGAAGAAAAAGTTATTCCTTCAGCTTGAGCTATGTTCTGAACATGCTGAGCAAGAATATCTACCGGAACATTTTTAAAGTCGTATCTCTGGCAACGAGAAATAACTGTCCCTAATAATTTATGAGGGTCTGTTGTCGCTAATATAAAGAGAGCGTGAGCTGGCGGTTCTTCTAATGTTTTAAGAAGAGCATTGAATGCTGAGACAGACAGCATATGGACTTCATCGATCACATAAATTTTATGCTTACCGCGTGTGGGAAGATATTGAACGTTTTCAATTAATGACCGAACATCATCAACGCTATTATTAGAAGCCCCATCAATTTCAGTATAGTCCATAGAACTACCGGAATCGATGTCCCGACATGATTCACACACAAGACACGGATTAAAATCCGGCTTCCTGTTTTCACATCTAATGGCCTTGGCAAATAACCTCGCAATGGAAGTCTTACCAACGCCACGCGTTCCAGTAAAAAGATAAGCATGGGCGAGCTTATCTTGCTTAATTGCTTTTTGCAGGGTCCGGGTTACATGGCCTTGTCCTACAACTTCTTCAAATTGCTTAGGACGCCACTTCCTGGCCAACACTTGATAGGCCATAACTCTCCAAAAATTTTGGGTTTTGAGAGTCGCAAAATAGGGGAGTAAGGTTACAAAGTCATGGCGCAGATGCTAGGGGAAATCCAATAAAAGAATGATGTAAGAACATATCAGAATCGATAAATTTTATTGGCCATTTCCTTGGCCTACTCTCGTAAAAAGCGCTCTCGATTTCATAGTCATTACCCAGAAAACTCCAAGAACGGCAGAACTAAGAATTTTAAGGGGATTAATAAAGAGATCTTCTTTAGCAGCAGCCTGAACTTAAACACAACGTCCCAAACCGCTACCGTTGCTCCATTCCTGGCCTGGCGGGGTTGACGGCGAAACGCTCATCTAAGACAGACTGCCGAAAAAGATACTAGTCGGGTTGAGGGGGCTTGTAAAGATGTTACAGTAGCACCGAGAAGAGCTAATTCTCAGTGCTAATAATTCTTTGAGAAATATTCAATTGCTCTTGAAGATAAGACTCAAGCTTTGAACCACGTTCTGACTTTGGAAGCGCATTTAGCAGTTTACTATAACGGTCGGCCCAAAGGAGAGCGTTGGCCTTAAGTTCACTGTTTCGCGGAGTCATATACTTTTGTTCGTATTTTTCCGGAGTGGCCAAGAGCTTATGAGGCTTCTTTACTCTTGGGGCCGTCAGAACACCTAAATCATCAGTGATAAACTTATCCCCACTTGGATAAACCGGATAATTATTCATCAGAGAGCCTACTTGTAC
>JAEYUK010000301.1 GCA_023432655.1 Pseudomonadota bacterium
CTATGCGGCCGGAAAAAAAGAACGCCTGAAAGTTAAGACGGTCCTTCAAGACGTTTTAATTCTCTCAACCGGACTTTATGTAACTAACTCTGTTCCTATCATCAACTTGAAATCTGAAAATGATTCAAGACAGATGAAATTAAACTCTTACACTAACTTTAATACTGTGACTTTAGAACTCACACCTTTTGAAGTTCAGAAGATGGTGTTTCTGATCTCGGCCGGAAATGGGATTTATCTCTCTCTTAGAAACAACGACGACAAAACGATCGAGCGAATAAGTGCAACAAGATTATATGATGTTTTGGGTGAAGATGCTGCAGAAGCAAAGACATACTTTGCTGAGCAGATGGCCCGTGAAACAAATAGGACAAGACCAGGTGGCCGTTAAGTTAATTATTTCCTTCTTTGTTTTTTGTCAATTTAGTCTGGCCCAGGCCCAGACTTCAACTGCCGCACCCACTGATCCGGCAGCAGCAGCAGCAACTGCGACAGGTTCAACTACTAATGTTGTAGAGAAAGAATTAGAAGTGGCGATGGGAATTGATGCTATTGAAAAAGTGGATTTTGATTACAGCACTAAGATGACTATCGGTAATGAGCAATTTCTTAAATTGGTTCTGGTTCCTCAAAAAAGAGAAATCATTTTTAAAGGTCTAAAGCCAGGAAGAACCACTGTTTTAATTCGTGATACTTTGGGTGACATTAGACTCCGTTACACAGTTAACGTCACAGCGACTGGTAAGTCGAACACTGTTTCAGAACTGCGAGAATTAATTGGTGACGTGGAAGGTTTGGAAATTGGAATTAAAGGTGGAAAAGTTTTTGTAGGCGGAGAAATCGTTGTTCCCGATGATATAGGAAGAGTCTCTCAGGTGCTGGCAAGTTACCCTGAAGTTCTCACATTGATTGAGCTTTCACCGCAAACTCAACGAATCATTGCTCGAAAGATGAGTGATGAATTGGCCCGAAATAATCTAAAAGATGTGACCGTAAGAGTGGTGAATAAAGTATTCTGGCTTGAAGGTGTTGTGAGTAATGAGAAGAAAAAAGAATTAGCAGGGACAATTGCTAAATCATATTTACCCCCTAAGATTCAGAATCTCTCGGCCAATAGCCAGCGTTTTCAGACACCAGTTACCGAAGACATCTTAAACTTTATTGCGGTAAATGAGAAAAAAGAACCACAGCCTGCCCCTAAAATGGTGAAGATCACTTCGCAGTTCGTAGAATTGTCGAAAAGTTATAATAAAGTTTTTGCCTTCAAATGGGCCCCTCTGATGGGAGAGGACAATAGCCAAATTCAATTTGGACAAACTAAGGATGGGAATTTAACGGGCCAAGCTTCCAGCGGAACTCTGAGTGCCACAATTTCTAACTTGTTTCCGAAACTAAATGCCGCCAAAAGCGCTGGTTATGCCAGAACCATTCAGTCCGGTATGGTGATTGTCAGGGATGGTTTTACTGAAGGTGGAAAGATCTCCAAGAAAACTACCATCCCATTCGCTTTAGGGACTGGAGAGTTTCAGAAGGCCAGTTCTGCTGAAGTCGGTCTGGATCTGGATGTTAAACCGAAGGTTCTCGAACAAGAAAAAGTGGAGCTTGGAATTGTTCTTTCTGTCAGCATCCAGGTTGCCTCGGGGAGTGCCAGTCCAGTAACCACCAACAACTCTGTTAATACCAATGTCATTTTAAAGTCAAAAGAATCAGCGGCGATCGGAGGCATTGTTCAAAACACCTCTGCTACTGATTATGACAATACCGGTAACGATCCAGCTCCGCTCCAACCTAGCGGCGATGGCGGTGGAGGTTCACCATTATTCAGGCTTTATCGCTCGAAGAGTTACTCCACCAATAAAAGCCAATACGTGATTTTCGTTACCCCGGAAATTATTGAGTCTGCTTCCGCAGGTTCAGAAGAAATTCGCAAGAAGTTTAGAAGAAGAGAGTAGGCATGGCAGGACACATAATAAGTATTATTGGCGGTAAGGGCGGGGTCGGCAAATCACAAGTTGCCGCCAACCTGGCGATAGCCTATGCAGGTGAACTTCGTGCGAAGACTCTATTACTTGATTTCGATCAAAAGGCCTGCGGTGATCAAAACATCATCACTGGTTTAAAATCGAAAAAGAATCTTAAAGAGCTTGCTGACTTTACAGGGGCCATTGATCCAAGATCTATTCAGTTATTTACGGCCGATCATAAGGCTGGCATCTCTTTCATTGGAATGCCTACGGAAGCCATTGCTGCTAACCAGATTAATGAGGAAGGCTTAGGCAAGGCCCTTAAAGCGATACAAAATATTTATCCTTTAACTATCATCGATGCTGGTAGTGAATTAAATCCATTGGCGCTCAAGGCTTTGGAGTTTTCGACCCTTATTTTCTTAGTCGCTTCACCAGATCTTCTGGCCGTTAACCAGTGTAAGCGGATGTACACCGATTTAGTAACCATGCTCTTTCCAAAAGACATGATTCAAATTTTAGTGAATCAGGCGGTGAACGGTCATCCGGTGAGCCCGGATGTGATCGGGAAGCAAATTGGAAAACCAGTTTTCCACGCCATACCAAGAGATGATGCCAGCTGTATTGCGGCCCTTTCAAGATCCACTCCTGTACTCGTGGGTGCCAAAGGTTCTCCATTTGGCGCCGGTGTAACCGATTGCGCCCGTAAGCTCATTCAGAAGAACGTATTAAAGGCCTTAGAGAAACTCGCTAAGCCCCAAAACGCCGGCGCAGCTTCGGCTGCCAATGGAAGTAAGGGAGCCGAACAGGCAAGCGATGGAAAAGGACGCGATCTCTGGACGGAACTAAAAAGCCGAATCCATAAGGCCCTCGTTGAAGAAATGGATTTGAAAAAGCAAGATGACAGTGACCCTAAGGCCAAAATCATTTTGCGTGAACAAACAAAAAAAATGGTCGTTGAACTCTTGGGTAAGGAAGACACTAAAACTGTTCTTCCTACCAGAGATGATATGAACCGGATCGTTAAAGAAATCCTGGATGAAGCCCTGGGTTTAGGTCATCTTCAGGATATGCTCGCCGACAAATCCAATTCAGAGATTATGGTGGAAGGTCCTAAGAAAATTAATTACGAACAAAGTGGTAAA
>JAEYUK010000307.1 GCA_023432655.1 Pseudomonadota bacterium
ACCGGCCTGATTGGCGCAGCCGATAATGGTGTCGTCGATTTCTTTTAAATCATGGGAAGCCGAGGCGGCATAATCTTTAAAAAGTTCGGCCAGAAGATCATCAACGCGAACGCCTGAGAGCATTCCCCCGAAAGATCCGATAGCAGTACGTTTAGCATGAACAATGTAAGTGCTTTTTGACATATTTTTTTTCCTTCTTAAAACGTGAATCATGCTAACAAGAAAAGCGTCGATTGAGAAAAAAAAGAAGGATTGCGCTTTGAGTAAAAAAGCCTTTCTCCTTGGCTGATATCTCTAAATATCATAAAACTTACCTCTTAATGCATATGAAGGTTATTTATGAAATTCATCGCTCTCGTAGGTCTTCTTTGGCTTGTGAACCCGGTCCATGCTTATGAAGCGGTTGTGACGAAAGGGGAGTTGAAGCCGGAACTTTCTGAACTTTTAAATAAGGCCAATACTGAGACCCATCTCAATTTTACAGCTGATGACTTTATTCAAATTGAAGAGCGAATCCTTGCGACCAGTAAATTCACCATGTACGTCCAGTCCAATTCCATGGTCCCGGTGGATGGGACAGCGGTAAGAATCTGGAGTGATCTTAAAACCAATGAACTGATCCGAGCTGAATTGCACCTCGATGAAAAGGCGCTCTCGCAAAAAGATCTTTTAGTTAATCGCTATGCCAAGGCCCGCTTCTCTCCTAAGGCCCTTAAGTCAAAACAACTGGCCGATTCTATTTCAGAGGTCGTGAAAAAAGTTGTTTCTCGGCATGACAGTGATGCCAAAATTCTTGGCCTTAAATATAAGGACCAGTGGCAGGCCGGTGACTTAGTACGGGTGGTGGAAGTCCGTGGGCGTCGTGGGGTTCACCACATTTTAATTTCGTTACTCAAAAATAAAATTTTAAAAACAACTTATCGCGAGTTTATGCAGAGTGATGCTCTTTCGCTCAAGGCCCATGTCTATCCTATTTACGAAGAAGTGGAAGGAACTGGAGAGAGACTAACTCCGGAAGTGCGAGAGCTTAAGTACCTTTCTTCCAAAGTTCCTGTGGCCGGAAAAAATCCATTCGGAAAGCTAAGCCAGGTGGAATTTCTTGATACCAATTATTCGGTGCTCTTAGCGGGCACTCCACTCGGTGAGATGCTGGGACTTTGGTCAGAAACTTCGGTAAGAAATAAGATTGAAAACTTTGTGGAAACTCTTCCTGTAAGAGAGAATAACTTTAAAAATGGTATCATCCTTCAAGGAAAATACGCCACCATTAATCTTCATCCAGCGGTTAAAGAGTCACTTGAAGGAGTGGAACTCCCTTTAGAACCAACCACAAATCACTTAATGAAGTGGGTGTTATCTTCGGGGTATAACGGGAAGGTGGTCAATGGCCTTCAAGGAAAACTCATCTCTTCAAAAGAAGAACTTCTGAGTCGTATTCCTTTTAGAGACCCGGAACATGATCCTAGTTCTTACATTAATTCAGGCTTTGATGAAGTCCAGGTTTACTACGGCATTACCGCCTTGATGGATTCACTGGTGCAGATGGGCTTTACTGATCCGGAACTCTCAGAAAAACCTTTTCATGCTTTCTTATTTGATCCTGATATCAGCATGAAAGACAATGCCTACTACTACGATAATACCATTAACTTCACGACCTATAATCCAGGAACTCCAAATCTTGCTCGTGATAATCCGACCATCTGGCATGAGCTAGGCCATGCCATCATGGAGCGGCTTATGGGTGTTCATTTAAATTTTGATTCTCAAGGCGGCTACGGTGGACTCTCTGAAGGGATGGCCGATTTCCTTGCCCAAATTGTTCTCGAGCACCAAACGGAAGGGGTACAATTTCCAGGTAAAGAGAAGATGCGCATTTTAAATGACATCGGCTTCGATCTTACCAATGAGTTTCATGACGAGGGTGAAGCCTACGGTGGAGCGATGAATGATATGCTCTTAACCATTATCTCTTATGAAGGGAATGATGGTCTCCATGCGTTTACTGATCTGACTTTAGAGGCCATGCGGCTCGCAAGGAATCACCCAAAGCTCACGGCCGCCAAATGGTTTGAGCTCATGCTTTACGCAGACTCCCTTGGGAGTTCTGTTCGTCCGGCCGGTAAATATCAAGACTTAATTCAAGGGGCACTCGTATCCCGGAACTTCTCTTTTGACCAGGCCTTCAGACCCGCCCGAATGGAAGTGAAGTTTAATAACACTGAACTCACGAGCGTTTCCATGGGATCACGTTCTAACCCCATTAAGGCCTGTGATCCATCCGGAATAGTTTCGTTCGATCTTAATCTCGCTTTAACGGGTGGTGACTCAAACTTCATCACTTTCCCTGCCATTGTAAAAGTAGAGTACCAAAAAGGGGCCCTGCAAGGAGCGATTCATTGGTTAGGGGAAGAGACGAATCCGCATGTCTATACAGTCAACTCAGAAGCTGATCTTCTTTCGATTCCTCTTAAGGCCCATGTTGAATGCGAATTTGTGAATAGACCTAATGGGGCTTGCCGAGATTATGCTTACCTTCAAGTTTACAATGAAGGTATTTCTAAGCCTGTGGCCAAGAAGCGCTTTTATCTGGAGCTAGGGAAGGAGAACTGTCCTAAGCGCTAATCAATTTTGAAGGACGATATCGCAAGTCTTGAGTTCTATCGTATAGCTCATTCAGAAGAGTCACGACATAGAGCTCTTTTCCTGCTGACCATTCAAAGGGTCCTTTAGGGTAGTTCACACCAAATTTCATAGCGCGATCAATGTCTTCTTTGGAGGCCACCCCTTCTTCTAATGCAAAGTGGGCCTCATTGATGATTTGGACGATGGTACGTGGGAAAACAAAACCGCATGAGACGATGGTTGTTTCAACTGGCGAGAAGCCCAGCTCTTTCAATTTATTTAAAACAACTTCATTTCTTTCTTTAAAATGAATCTCCATTTTTTTTGCTTCATCACAAAAGAGGGCGGCAAAAGAACCCTGGAGGTGAGGATATTCACTATAAAATTCTGCCGGATCATAACAAGTCAGATCCATATATACTTTCTTGTCATGATGCTCTTCCAGAACTTTTTTCTTTTCTGCCTTAGTGCCAAAACCAAAGTTAATGAGAATGTCGTCGAACAATACGTTAGTCATATTTATAAAATCCTCGCTTGGATTTTCGTCCAAAGCGTTTTTCATCTACCATTTGCTTTTGAAGTTTATGGGGAGCAAAGCGCGGCCCTTGATTGTAGGCTTCCCACACGGAACAGGTGACGGAGTAGTTGACATCGATTCCGATGAGATCCATGAGTTCAAAGGGGCCCATTTTAAAACCGCCCACTTCTTTTAGAATGGAATCCACTTCCCGCATCTTAGCTTCGTCATCCTTTTCTACAATGCGGAGAGGCTCACCGTAAAAGTTTCGGGCCACGCGGTTAACGATAAAGCCGGGGGAGTCCTTGCACATGGCCGGTTTTTTACCCTGCTTATCAAACCACTGATAGAGCTCCTGACAAAGGGAAAGATCCGAGTCTTTACCTTTAATCACTTCCACTAGTTTCATGATCGTTGCGGGATTAAAAAAGTGAAGGCCCAGGAACCTAGGCTTTCTCTCATTTGTTACAGCTTCGGCCATAAGCTCAATGGGGAAGCTTGAGGTATTGGAAGCTAAAATAGTGTGACGATTAAAATGAGCATCTAACTTTTTAAACAGTTCTTTTTTTATTTCCAGATTTTCAATGATCGCCTCGATTACGAGATCGGCATCTTTGGAGATCGTCTCCATTGACCGAAGTGAAAGATGAGTTTTCATCTTTTCCGCATCACTGGAAGTCATTTTATTTTTTTGAACCAGACTGTCCCAGGAAGAATGGATAGACTTTAGGGCCTTCTCCATCTGCTCGGAGGAGTTATCAACGAGTTCAACCGTGCACATTTGCTGAGCGAACCATTGAGCAATGCCGGAACCCATAGTTCCGGCACCAATCACAATAACTTTTTGTAAATTCATATTAAGAAAGAGTGTACTCAGTCGGCTGTTCGGATTCTTTATACTCTGGAACAACCAGGCCCCATTCCGAACACTTCTCATTGATCTCTTTAACGAAGGCCGCTCTAACGTCCGCGTTTGAGCGATTTTTTAGACCAAGTCTTTGGTAGATATCGTTACCAGCACCTGTTGATTTGCCGAAAGTATTCATCACTCGAGGCCACCAAAGGTTTAAGCGCTCTTGTAAGAATGCGCGCGTTTCTGGATTCTGGGCCATTTCTTTAACAGTCTTATCTCCATGGGCGAGATGCATGTTCTCTTCTTTACAGATAGTACCAATGGCATTTTTCCAAGGAAGATAAGAAGAGTTAAGGGTGTCTTCTAAAACGTGACCAGCGGCCCGGTCCATTAAAAAGTTAAAGAGACAGAAATCTTCCCAGTAAGTAATCGGGTAATAGAAAATGTTAACTCGTTTATCTTTTTTCGCACGAGAGAAACCAATGTTTGCCAGATCATCTGGGAGACGCCAGTCAAATTCGTGGGCCAGCATGTGGTCATGAGTTTTTTGGCCCAAATCATCCAGAATTTTATAGATCACGTGGGCGTGTCTCATTTCATCTTTTACGATTTGTGCCACTAGAACGCGCTCGTGAGCATTAGGAGCTTTAGCGATCCAAGGCATGTAACCCAGGCCACCGGCGTATTCTGAATCTGCTTGCATCCATAGAAGGTTTAAGAGATTTTTACGATAAATTTCCGGCATCTCTGAATCAGAATCAAAGGTGCGGCCGTTTTTAATTTCTTCAAATAATTTTAAATCTTCTTCACTATACTGACGCATGGATATTCTCCTCTTTATTGACCTTTAAAATTTGGTTTTCTTTTTTCTAAGAAGGCCCCAACTCCTTCTTTATAATCCTCGGAAAAGCCCAGGTATCTTTGTGCATACTTCTCACGAAGGAGCACTTCATCCATGGTCTTCTCAGCAGCAAACTGGAAATTCTTTTTTACCATCTTAACCGAAAGCGGTGCCAGCTGATTTATACCATGAGAAAGCTTAAGCGCTGCCTCCAGAGGATTTTCCGCAATCTGATTGATGAAATCATACTTCAGCATGTCTTCTGAGAGAAGAGGCTTACCTAACAAGGCGAATTCTAAGGCCTTGGAGTAGCCCATTTGTCTCGCTAAAATGAAACTCATGCCAGCATCTGGAGCTAATCCAATTTGACTAAAGCCTGAAATAAATCGGACTCCTGGGGCGGCAATTTTTAAGTCGCAGGAAAGGGCGATAGAAAGCCCCGCGCCGGCACAAACGCCTTGAATCGCCCCAATAACGAGCTTCTCAGAGCTTCTGATAGCACCAACGAGAGGATTCCATTCCGTTTCAATGGTGTGGCCAATATCTACCGGGCCTTTAGACGCATCTACGGTCCGGTCATTTAAATCCTGTCCAGAACAGAAGGCCTTTCCTTCTGCGGTTAAAATAATCGAGCGCACTGCTTGATCTTTATTCGCTTCACGGATGGCCGCAATGATATCGAGTTTACCCTGCACATTAAGAGCATTGTAAACTTGGGGACGGTTAATGGTGATAACGGCCGTTCCATCCTGAATTTCGTATTTTACTGTTTCAAAACTTTTCATGTTAGTTACCTTGATACTTCGGTTCTCTTTTTTCCATGAAGGCCTTCATGCCTTCTTTCTGATCCTGGGAAGAGAAGGTGAGGTAGAAGTTACGGCGTTCAAATTCGAGACCTTCTTTAAGAGAGCTCTCAAAGGCCATGTTTACGGCTTCTTTCGCCAGACGAACGGCCACCGGTGCTCGGTTAGCGATTATTTTGGCCGTTTCAAAAGTTTCCTGCATCAGTGTTTCAGCTGGAACAACTTTGGCCACGATTCCTGATCTTTCCGCCTCATAAGCATCCATCATCTCACCAGTTAAAACTGCGAGCATGGCCTTGGATTTTCCAATCGTGCGGGTAAGTCGTTGAGTTCCACCTGCACCAGGAATGGTGCCGATTTTAATTTCCGGTTGACCGAAACGAGCTGTGTCTCCTGCAATAATAAAGTCACAGGC
>JAEYUK010000308.1 GCA_023432655.1 Pseudomonadota bacterium
ATCTAGAGACTATTGGTTTTAATGCGTTGATTTTGGTAAAAGTATTCTATGGAAAACTTTGAAAAACGACGCGACCGCTTTGAACTCTTTGAGAGTATGGAAAATCCGCTCCTTAATTTAACTTTCAATTTAGAAGTGCCTGAGTTTAGAACATTTTGTAAGGACCAGGGGTACCCGCCCTTTCATTTCTTCTTATTTGTCTTATTTAAGTCTTTAATGAATGTTGAGAATTTTCGTTACCGCATTTATAAAGGGGAGGTCATTAAGATAGATCGCCTTATTCCATCGTATACGGTCATGAATGAAGATCAAATTCTAAATTTTACCCGATTCGAGCATAGTGCGGACCTTAAAACTTTCATTGAACGCAGTCTCGCTGCCCGCGATGAATCAACGAAAGCTAAGAATCTTTTGCATTCCGCTGAAGAATTCACTGAAAGAGAAATCAAAGATTATGTTTTTATCACCAGTATCCCTTGGCTGGATTTTACTTCAATCCAACATCCAGTAAAAAAATTCAAATCTGCTGATATCCCATCCATTGCCTGGGGAAAATTTAAAACGATAGAGAACGGAAAAATTATCATGCCTTTTTCTGTTCAGGCCCACCACGGCTTTGTAGATGGATACCACATCCATCTACTTGCTGAAGAGATTGCTCAAGAGATTAAGCGACAAATATCTTAATCAGTAGAAAGAGATTACAGATTAACCCGATGATAAAAGATAGTCCGCGAAAGGGTACGTTACCTATTCCATAGCTAATGAAATGGATTACCCTTGCGACCACATAAGTGATCGCTGCAATTTGGGTGGAAGTATCAAATTTATCAAGCGCACCTAAGAGAAGAATAGCGACGACATAGCCGGGAAAATAGTCTTTTAAGTTATTGTAGGCCCTTTCACATCTGGCCGCCCAAGGAAGAAGCTCTTTACCTGGTAGTGGCTTCCTATTTGAGGCCAACCATCTTCCTCCGAACGACTTGAGTTTCCCCACGCTAAGAGGTAACCAGGCCAGGAGAAAGAGAACGGTCATGACAGTCAGTGCACTATATTCAATTGGCATTTTGTCCTACTTTGTAATGAGTGTTAATTCCAACATGGGCATAAGATTATTAACTTTGTCAGACACGTTATTTTCTGTCGAATTGACTTTTTCTTCTTTCAAATTAAGTGCGTGGTAATGAATTCCTGCTCCAACTCCCCAAAGACGTGAGAGGCGAAAGCGATAGCCGATTCCAAAACCTAAGCTTGAACCTGAGATGTCTCTTGAGGTTCCTAGTTTTTCACGTTCACCTTTCGCGTATGGATTCCATTCAGCAGTAAAGTAAAGATTATAATTATCACTCCAGAACCATTGAAGACGTGGGCCCATTTCGAGGATGGAATAAGTATCTTCAGGAGCATCCCCCTGGCCAATGGATGAGTTCCAGGAATTCACGTTCCATCCGAAGAATAGGGTTTTATTGCGATTCACTGAACCCGCCAGGAAGGCCTTATGAAAGATTCGGCTTTCTTCGAAATCTCCAGCATCCGAGCTATCTTTTTGGGAAGAGTAGTTAAGCCCGTACTGAAACAAGAAAGCGGCTTCTGAGGGAAGGGGAAGTAAAATGAGTAGTGCTAAAATAAAACGCATAGATCCTCGTATTTAATTTATCTTTCTGGATGAAGTCCATCACAGCTTGGAATTGATATTAGTGATTCTTCTTTAATGGCAACATACATCGGAATTCTTACGAATCCACCTTGGGTAACTTTTTCCTTCGAATTGTAGGGAGCAATTTCAAGGTAGAAGTTACCTTTCATCGTATTTCCGGCATTGAAAGAGTTTGGTCTGAATTCAACTAACTGGCTCTTTTCTCCATAGGGAATTGCTCTTCCAACATTAATGGAGAACTCTTTATTTTCCCCCTCAATCATCATTGAGGTGATCCTTCTATTATGATCGAAGGTTGGGCACTTAAGGGATCGGAATCTTTCCGAGGCATAAGAAGCTGCATAATAAATTTTGATACTGATGCTTTCCGGAGTGCGGTTTTTCCCTCTGCCGATTTTATTTGGTTTAAAGAGTGCATAAGCAGATCCTAGATCTTGAGTTTTATTATCTCTCACTGCGATGACTCGAACTATCCAGGCATCTACTTTATGTTGTGAAGTTAAGTAGGCGAGATCTTCATCTGTGACTTTCGGCATATCTAAGAGAAAGGAGATGCTCTGAGAAACAGTAGCTTCTTTCTTTTGACCAACTTTCCACTCGGTTTCTTTTAAATAGGTGATCTCCATGTTGACCCGATCGACTTTATCGCTGAAGGAGTGCTTAGTGACTTCTGCATATTTAGTGCACGAAACGAGAAAGGTGAGTGTTGTGATCAACAATGTGAGCTTCATTAGCATATTCCTTTAATAGACATTATAATTATAAAACATTTTTTAATAAGGAGTGCTAATGAAGTTTTTACTGCCTCTCGTTTTTCTAGGCGTATCCTGCTCATCTAATTCTCTGCAACTGAGTGAAAGGGCCAAAGATTTGGAAATTTATGGTACTAAACCTCAAAATTGTCGAGTTGTGGGTAAGATTGTAGGGGAAGATAAGAATGGGAGTATTGAACTTGCACAGAACCACGCCCTCAATCAAGCGGCCAAGTTAGACGCAACAGGTATCTATGTAAATCAGGAAGTCTCAAATGGATCAGTGATGCGTGTTCATGCAACCGCTTACCAATGCGACTAAATCGCAGATAAAAATTTATCAAATTCTCTGAAGTTGGGAAATTGGAACAGTTTTCTGGCTTCAGAGCGACCAAGATTTTTTTCTTGTGGTGCTCCGCCGAACCAGATCTTAGTATTTCCAGAAAGTCCTTGGGATAGTTCATTAAGATATAGAGCTTCATTTTTTTTGGAGCTTATAAAAACTGCTGAGGCTTTGAGTGCATTGGCCGCATCAACGAGTGAACTTACTGGCAAGCTAGGGCCTAAGTACACAAAGGGAAAGCCATAATGAATGCAAAGAAGGGCAGCCGCTAAAATCCCCACACTTCGCTGTTCACCTTCAGGCGTTCCAATTAAAATGAGTTCATTTCTCATGAGCTTTTTCTGATAGTGTTTTCCAATCATCTGTCCCATGTAGAAACTTGCAATAGCATTAAATGTCCTCTCCTGGGCAAGCGTTATTTCTTCTCTCGTCACTTTGAGACTTAATTCCTGAAATAAAGGAGCGAGAACTTCTAAACACAAATCTCGTGGGCCTAAGATATCTTTCGTTTTATCAAGTTCATGAGAAACAATATCGAGCTTATAGGCAGAGAGCGCCAGATACAAATTTGCCAGGATTTTTTTTGTATCTATTTTTTCATGATGAGGAGTAATGAGATTTAGTTCCTCATAGGGCCTTTGCATGAGGGTTGCATAAATCTCTTTGAGTTTATTCAAATCCAGATGGGCGATATTACCAATGCTTTGTCCAAACTCCGTCAGTTGGAAAAGTATGGCCAGTTTTTCTATATCTTTTTCCGAGTACAGGCGATGCTTATTATTGCCTCTTTCAGGAACCACTGCATTATAGCGTTTTTCCCATGCTCTAATGGTTGCACTTGCGACACCTGATAGTTGAGAAGCCACTTGGATATTAAAGTATTGCATCCTGGAAAATTTATCATAGGAATGGCTGGAAAAGAAGTGTGCCTGATGCCATGATAAATCTATTGAAAAGGATGACACTATGACTGATCTTAAAATTTACCCGGTTAAAAAAGAAATTGAAGACCGCTCATATCTGAGAGGAATGGGAGCGTATAATGATCTTTACGAGCGCTCGACAAACGATCCTGATTCTTTCTGGCTGGATGCTGCAAAGAATCTAGATTGGTTTCAATTCCCTAAAGAAGCTCGGAATGGCGACTTTAGGGGAGTTAATTACTCGTGGTTCATGGGTGGTAAATTAAATGCCTCTTACAATTGTCTTGATCGTCATTTAAAGAAGAGAGGTAAGAAGACAGCTATCATCTGGGCAAAAGATGAACCAGGTGAGTATCAGAATATTACTTATCAAGAAGTTTTTGAGAATGTATGTCGCCTGGCAAATCTCATGAAAACTCATGGAGTAAAAAAGGGAGACAGGGTTTGTATTTATCTGCCGATGATTCCTGAGCTAGTTTACTCTGTCCTTGCCTGTGCACGACTTGGGGCCATCCATTCTGTGGTCTTCGCTGGATTCAGTTCCGAAGCTCTAAAAGGAAGAGTCCTGGATGCTGAAGCTAAATTTGTCATCACTGCTAACGAGGGGCTTCGCGGTGGGAAAAAAATTGCCTTAAAGAATATTACTGATGAAGCGATAAAAGACGTTTCATGCGTGGAAAAAGTTTTAGTCGTACACCGGACACCTGAAGCTGTGAATATGGTTGCGGGCCGGGACATTTCTTACGAAGAAGAAATTAAGAAATTTCGTCCAGTATCTCCCTGTGAACAGATGGATGCTGAGGACGCACTATTTATTCTCTACACTTCGGGATCTACTGGGAAACCAAAAGGTGTCGTCCATACGACCGGCGGTTACACAACATACGCTTCTTATACACACAAATATGTATTTGATTACCACGAGGATGATATCTTCTTTTGTACCGCAGACATTGGCTGGGTGACTGGTCACTCCTACGTGATTTATGGCCCACTTACAAATGGGGCGACTTCGGTTCTTTTTGAATCCACTCCAAGTTATCCAGATGCTGGCCGCTATTGGAAAGTCATTGATGATGTTAAGGCCACTATCTTTTACACTGCTCCAACTGCCCTAAGATCGCTTGCTCATCAAGGGGATGAGTTTGTAAAAAAATACCACCGCACAAGTCTTCGTATTTTGGGCTCTGTGGGTGAACCCATAAACCCAGAAATTTGGAAGTGGTACCACGATGTTGTGGGTCAGGGACGATGTGACATCGTTGATACCTGGTGGCAGACCGAGA
>JAEYUK010000321.1 GCA_023432655.1 Pseudomonadota bacterium
ACCTGTCTGATCTCTAAGAAAGCTCTCAGACAGGTAGATTATATTAAGACTTTTTTTCAGTATCTTCCTTGTCTTCCTCGTTCATCCCTTTTTTAAAGTTTTTTATTGATTGGCCAAGGGAAGCCCCAAGCTGAGGCAATTTTTTTCCTCCGAAGAAGAGGACAACGATAAGCAGGACAACAAGAAGTTCACTCATACCAATTCCAAACATATAAAATCCTTCGTCGTTTTAGTAAAGTCGTGCCAGGTCCATTCCGTATTTCCCTGGTGTGTAATTGGCCATTCGGCTCTTCTTAAGCTCATTGAACTCTTTAGTCCCATTGCTCATAGATGCATATGGGAAAATAGCTATTCCACCGCGCGGGGTGAAGTCACCCTGAACTTCGATGTATTTAGGCTTCATAAGCTTATAAAGATCTTTGCAGATCTTTTGCACGCAGTCCTCATGAAAATCGCCATGGTTTCTAAAGCTAAAGAGATAAATCTTTAAGCTCTTAGACTCCACCATCTCTTTATCGGCAATATAGTTAATAAATATTTTCGCAAAGTCCGGCTGACCAGTTTTCGGGCACAGGGAAGTGAACTCGGTACAGATGAAGGTGGTCCAGGCATCATTATCCGGGTGCTTATTAGGGAACTTTTCCAGAACCTCTGGAGCGTAGGTTTCCGGGTAATCTGTTTTAGTGTTTCCCAAAAGGGTGACAGTTCCTAAGTCTTTATCTTTACGACCTTCTGATTTCTTACTTTTGGCCACGAAGTACCTCACTTAATACTTTTGATTCTAGTCATTTAGCTTCATTTATGACAAAAAGAGATGATTCTTACAACACAAAGAAGCATATGACAGAAAAAATCAAAGTTGTTATTGGACAGTTAGGTTCACCAAAAAGCACTAAGACCTCGGATGTACGTGAGTTCTTAAAAGAATTTCTCGGAGATCCGCGAGTGGTGGATGCTCATCCACTCTACTGGAAAATCATTTTGAACCTCTTCATCTTGCCGTTTAGACCAAAGCGCTCGGCCATGGCCTATTCCCGCATCTACGAGGAAAGCGGTTTTCCTCTTATTACAAATACGGTGAAAGTGGCCGAGGCCCTGAAGCCTCAGCTCGATCCTAATCTAGAACTTAATCATGCTTTTATCCTGGCCTCGCCTCGGGCCCGGGATGTATTTGATGAATGGGAAAAAGAAGATCCATTTACTCGCGCCCAAAAGGTTTTGATTCTTCCTCAGTTTCCGCAGTATTCGGAAAGTACGGTAGCCTCGGTTGTAGATACCATCGGCGGAGAATTCAAAAAACGGGTTAATATCCCAAGTTTTACCATCGTCAATTCTTACCATCGTTCTCGGGCCTTTATTGATAATTCCGTTCGAAAAATTCATGAGTCTATAGAGGCCAATCCTGATATGGACGAACTTGTGATTTCTTTTCACGGTATCCCACTGAGAAGGGTCCTTGAGAAAAAAGACATCTATTTACAGCACTGTCTTGAAACCTTTGAACTTATCAAAGAAAGACTCCACACAAAGCTTCCTATAACTATGACTTTTCAGTCGCGCTTTGGACGTGAAGTTTGGTTAGGTCCTTATACTGATGGCGTGGTGGTAGAGAAAGCGAAAAGTGGTGTTCGAAAAATAGGCGTTTATTGTCCGAGTTTTGTAGTGGATTGCCTTGAGACGACGGATGAAATTGGAACTGAACTTAGACATGAAGTAGAGGAAGTAGGCGGGAAGCTTGTCCATATTCCATGCCTTAATGCAGATCCGGAGTGGATTAAAGATTACGCCACCTTCATTAACACTTATGCCAATGGCGATGAAACCGAAAGGCATGAACTTTTTTATAAAATTGATGTTAAAGAAAGGTATCAGCAAGTGATTAAAGATCAGGAAAAATTAGCTCCTTCAAAACTGCCTGATAGTTCTAAGAAAATCTTAAAGCTTATGTTCATGACGATGTTCTTGGACTTGATCGGCTTTTCCATTATTTTTCCGATGTTCCCGGCGATGGCCAAGTATTATCTGGAAGTAGACCAGAACAACTTCTTTTTAAGCGGGATGATGAATCTCATCTCAAGTATTCAAACCATCTCACTTTCGGCCGATGGTACTCCAGGAATGAGCACGATCGTTCTTTTCGGTGGTCTTCTGGGAGCTCTCTATTCCCTCATTCAGTTTGTAGCAGCACCAATCTGGGGGGCCCTTTCTGACCGCGTAGGACGCAGACCTATGCTCCTGGTCTCTGTGTTTGGTCTTTTTGTTAGTTATGTCATGTGGATTTTTTCGGGATCATTCACGACCTTAATTCTGGCAAGAATTGTGGGGGGACTGATGTCAGGGAATATGTCCATTGCTTCTGCTGTGGCAAGTGACGTGACGGATGAAAAAAACCGCTCAAAAGGTATGGCCGTCATTGGTATTGCTTTTGCTTTAGGATTTGTTTTTGGCCCGGCCTTGGGAGGAATTCTTTCTCTCTACAACCCTCTGGCCCATAATCCGGAACTCGCAAGCTATGGACTCAATCCATTTTCTGCTGCCGCTACTTTGGCCGCGGCCTTAAGTTTATTTAACTTTATCACCATCTGGAAGTCGTTCCCGGAAACATTGAAACCAGGAACGAAGTCGCACATTCAAAGAAGCATTAATCCTATTAAGCTTTTAAGGCCACTTCCTGTTCCGGGTATCAATACGACGAATCTGGCCTATTTCTTTTTCATTACGGCCTTCTCCGGAATGGAATTCACTTTAACATTCCTGGCGGTAGAGAGACTCAATTACACCTCGATGGACAACGCCTACATGTTTGTCTTTATCGGTTTTGTTATGGGAATGGTTCAAGGCGGCTATGTCCGTCGTTCGGCCCATAAGATAGGTGAGATAAAAATGAGCTTTCAGGGGCTCATGGCCATCATTCCAGGGCTTATTATTCTGGCCTATGCCCAGAGTAACTGGATGCTCTACTTAGGGCTTTTCTTTCTATCCGTGGGATCATCGATGATTATCCCGTGTCTTACTTCACTTGTTTCATTCTATTCACCAAAGCACATGCAAGGTCAGAGTTTAGGAACCTTTCGTTCACTCGGGGCCCTGGGACGAGTGATAGGACCCATCTATGCGGCATTGGTTTATTGGAAGTTTGGCTCGCTAAGTGCCTATCTCATCGGGGCCGTATTGATTCTGTTGCCGGCCATTCTGGTTAAACGACTGCCGGCGCCTGTAAAAGAGAGTGAGGATTTTTAATCAAACCATACTTAAGCGGTGTTAACTCAAAAAGAAAAGGTTTTCTCACGCCTCAAGACAAATAGTTAATCTACCTATTATGAATTTCGTTGTGAACTCCGGGAAAATGAAATTTTCCCGGAGTCTCGCTCGAAAAACCATGTCATTTAAAAAGAATGTATATATTGAGAGCGAAAGAGAATTCCCTGTTTAATTCTAATCCACTGTAGGTTTCATTGGATGCTCGATGGCATAAATAATGGCATCTTTAAAGAGCACCCAAAACTTATCCGTCTCCATGGGATTGGAGTTCGGAAGTTCTAAAGTATAAGTTGGGATATGTTTTTCTTTTCCTGACCAGTTCCCAAGACTTCCAGGGAAAACCGGATAATTGGAAACTTTATAGCCGTTTGATCTTTTAGACATCTCTTCCAAAACGTCCTTGGCCGACTTACCAGCTTCTGCTCGTAGTGAAGGACCATCGTAATCCAGAATAGTTAATGGTGAATGGACGCTAATCACTTTATTTGGTTTGTAACGATGGATGAGATTCATTTGAAAAATAGTTTCTTGTTCGGAAGCTGCATGTGGTCCCGGGAACTTCCTTTTATCTTTCCGGTAATTATGGCTCCATTTCTTATGGGCGTGGGCCTTCCAGTCCTTTGTCGGAAAGTTTCTATTCACATCAACCCCGGCCGCATTGGTGCGGGTAGGGCGGGCCTTGAAAAAGGAGTCTGGGCTTACGATCGGGGCCACAACCACCATTTTATTGTGGAAGGTGTGATTGGACTTAAGTTCACGCATGAGATCCCAACAAAATTTAATGGGAGTTATCTCATCACCATGGACTCCACAGAGGACAAGGGTGGTGTTGGCGGCGGCGGGAGAATTTTCCTCACCGAAAGTTGTCCAGATAAGAGGTGTGCCGATATTTGTTTTCCTGACATTGATCCACTCAAAGTATTCACAGTGAGGTTCTCCCCACTTGTAGACCTTGAATTTTTCTTCAAGCTTAGTGCAAACTTTTTTCACATTATCATTCAATGGATATAATACAGGGGCCTTTGGAGTTTCTGTTTCAGAAGCTGACGGAGTGGCCACTTGTCCATAGGCAAATGACGACACTAAAAGCATAATGAGGAATAGTTTAGATAACATAGATTCTATTTTAGTTAAAAAAAGTGAAACTGTCTTATGAATAAAATATGTGTCGTTGCTAAAAATAAAAATACTTACTTTATTAATCGCCTAAAGGAAGAAGTTAAAGAGGACGTGGCGCTGTTTGATCCTTGGTCCGATCTAGAGTTACCGGAAGCCGATACCTATATCTGTCGTACCACAGGGATCTACCATAGTGAGCTGGATCTTTTGATTCTAGGTTCCCTGCCTTCTGGTAAAGTGATTAATCCTGTACAGGTTCTAAAACGATTTCGTTCTAAGATGACCCAGTGGCTGTGGTTTGAAGAGAATAATATCCCATGCCTTCCCTGGTTATCAATTAAGAATGAAGAGCTCTTAACGGTTTTGAAATTTTCCCGCCTTTATCCGCAATTAGTAGTTAAACCAAATTTTGGGCAAGGTGGTTGGGGAGTCGAGGCTTTGAACGAAGGAAATATTGAATCCTGGATTAAGAAAAAGAAAAAAGCTGGAGACCTTGATTACCTCATTCAACCATTAGTTAAAGATGCTCAGGAATACAGATATTTTTTTATCTCTGGCGAATCTCCGGTCGTCTTTAAGAGAAAGGCCCTTTCTGGGATTGCGGCCAATTTTCAGCGTCAGGGAGTGGCAGAGATCGCAACCTTTCCGGATAGATTTCAGGATGAAATTGATCGACTGATTGAGCTTTCCGGGGCCTGTTATGGAGCAATCGATCTGTTTATTTCGGGGGAGAGTTTAATAGTGCTGGAACTTAACACTGTACCGGGTTTTGAGCAGGTTGAGAATATTTCTGGGCACAACTTGATAAGTAAGCTGATTAAAATTCAATGAGATAACTTTTCTGAGAGAAATAGTTCAAGTGTTTTAATCACCTGTCCGATAATGGAGCGATGCAATTTTTAAAGCTCTCACTATTGTTCACGTTGATCTTTGCATATGGACCTGCTCTTAAGGCCCAAGAATGTAATTTCAAATATCCCTCTAACGCTAAAGCTTGTCCAACTTCGGGAAGCACTCTTCTGGACGATACCTATCCAGCGGCAGGAATCGTTATTTCGGTTTCTCCAACTTACCGGACAACTGAATCGATGAAGATACCAGCGGACTTTATTCTCAAAGTCCTGGAGGGCTATGAGTATTCCGACTCCGCTCCAAATATCATTGTTCCCGCTCACCCCGATGATCTAAAACACATGGTTAAAATTTTGGCGGAAAAAGTTAACGCTTCAAAAGGGAAAATTCCTCAGCGGGCCCTAAGAAAAATTGTTCCTGTATCGGCCGAATCCTACACCTGGCAGCAAGATTATTTTGAATCATTTGTTAATCCGGAAAGTGGTAAGCCGTCCTTACGCCGAATAGAAAGTTACGACAGGGTTCATAAGAGTGCCGTTAACAACCTAGTTACCAACACCCAAGGGTGTGGATTTTCTGAGGGATCAACGATCAATACTGACCATAAGAAATTGGTTAAAGATGGTAAGTCATTCGGTAATGGAGAAATGGGTGGAAATATTGAGGGGCTACCTGGGGGCTCATGTCTCGTGGGTGATAATCTTAGCCCTAAGATCGCTGAGGAATTCTGCGGTAAAAAAGAAAACGTCCTTCAGATGGATGTAAGCTGGTTGACAGTAGGACATGTGGATGAAGTCTTCAAAGTGATGCCGACCAATGTCCCTGGCGTTCCTCAGGAATGTAATTTTTCGCTAATGTTTGCAAGTCCTAAGAAGGCGATGGATCTTCTTTCTGAATCACGTGCCAAAAACCATCCAATGTTCTCCGGGGATTTCTTAAAATCATCTTCTTCCAAACAAGAAGTGGAAGGTTTTAGAAGCAGTCGAAGTCTTCAGACGGTGGGTTATAAACTTTGCAGTATTATTGAAAAATTCTCAAAATCTCCTCAGGGCGGGAAGGGTAATAAAGCAAATGGTGCCAAGCAAGTTTTTAATTATCTTGGTCGAAAACTTATTGATAACGCCGTGGCAACAGAGGGAGAGCCTTGTGAGATTGACAAGCTCACCAATGGGGAGTTTCTCGAAGCCATGAAAGATCCGGAATTTCGTCATTATAATGAACTTGTTCAGAAATCTCTGGACGAGTCGAAAGAGAAAATTAAACAACAAGTTCTGGCGAAACTTCCGCAGTGTAGGAACCATCTCAACATCATTGATGTACCCAATTTATTTTATGGAACATTAACTAAGAATCATAAAGGTGAGGATGAGCTGCCACGCCCAGGCGATGGTGGATCGTTTTTACCAAATCCTACGAACTCTGTAATTGCACACAAAAGTGTTATTTTTTCTGATCCACAGAATCCTCTTTTTCGAGATTATCTGACACAAGAGTTGAAGCGTAAAAACATGAAGGCGAGCTTCGTTGATACCTGGGAGTACTCCCATATTGGGAACGGGAACATTCATTGCTCCACCCATAGTATTCCATTCTGTGCTCCCGCAAAGGGCAGTAAATGAAGACAATTAAATTCTTATTCCTTGGTTTTATGCTCTTTTCTGTTTACCCGATCTGGGCACAGGGGCTTGGTCCTGATTTTGTTTGTAGCGGTAAAACTGCCGATGAGAAGCCTGTTGAAGTTGTGATCAATAACTATGACTTCATGAAGGAAATTAGTTTTAAGTATAATTCAAAAATCTGTAATCTTCCTATCATTCACAGTTCATACACTGA
>JAEYUK010000023.1 GCA_023432655.1 Pseudomonadota bacterium
GTTCTGAACAGGGTTTCAATGTTTCATCTCTGGCCCTTCAAACTCACGGCGGTTACGGCTACTGTACTGAGTACGGAGTTGAGCAGTTTGTCCGCGATACTCAGATCGCTATGATCTATGAAGGGACCAACGGTATTCAGTCGATTGACCTTCTCATGAGAAAAGTTCTGAAAGACGGCGGGAAAACCTTAACGGCCCTGACTCAGGAAATCGTCGCTTCTGTTCAAGGTCTGGATGAAGCTAAATTTAAAAAAGAAAAAGAACTTTTCGGTAAAGTGCTAATGAGTGCTCAGGGAGTCATGCAGCATATTTCTGGCTATGCCAAAAATAATAACTTCAACATGATCCTTCAAAACTGTACTGAGTTTCTCAACTTTGCTTCACAGATGGTAGTAGCATGGCAACTTTTGGAGTCAGCAGTCCTGGCCGACCAGAAATTGGCCACGGCCACAGGGGATGATAAGAAATATTACGAGTCGAAAGTCACTGATTTTAGAGTCTACTGTGCCCATTACTTGGTCCATAATTTGTCCATGGCCAAGACGATGACAGATTTCACTGAAGATATGACTTCACTAGAGATTTGATCTCTCCCGTGATAGAATAGGTGTAATTTAAATTTAAAAGGTTACACCGTGTTAAAACATAAAGTCTTTGAGTTGGCCCAGAAGTTCTCTGGGTCAACTCATGGCAGCTCAGCTTATGACAAAGATTCAATCTATGTCAGAGGGAGTAGCGATAAGGAATACATTCCGTATAGCTATCTTCAAAAAGAGATGCCTGATATTCAGTCCCTCAATCAATTAAAGAGCGAAGGTTTTGTCTTCAGCTCTTACGACTTCCTTGAAAATTCCGATTTTGATCAATGGTACAACAATCAGTTCAACAAACGCCTTTCTGTTAAGGTCATGAAGAACATTGGCATTTTGCATTTACCGGATCAGAAAGCGATTTTTGATACTGTCGAAATCGTTCACCAAACCTTTCAGATCTTAAAAGATCACAAGGTATTGATGAACGGTAAGAATCTTCCCATTCAACTAGGGGAGTGGTACGCCAAAATTATTTTCGGCCTTCATCAAATTAAATCTTCTTCACAGAGAGGCTTTGATTTTAAGACAGAACATGGAAGTACCGTCGAGGTAAAAGTCCACTGGCATGATTCCACCTCCCCTAAAGGTGTAAAGATTAAGAAATCTTTAGCGGAGTTATCAGACTATTGTATTATCATGTATGTAGCGAAGAACTTTACGATCAGAGACATCCTTTTTTTGGACTCTGAGTTTATCCTTCGAAAATTTGATACGAAAGGGCACACGATCTTTCTTAAAGACCAGGATGTGGCCGGATACTTTTTTAGTAAGTCTGATAAGCACTTCGATAAAGTGGTCAACAAAACCGCCTTACTAAAATTTGCTAGTCCGACTCTTGCCATGAAATTAGAAGATCGTCTCAAGTAGTAGGTTGGGGTGGACGTGAAAGCAGATATTGCTTATATCGACGATAGTGAAATTAATCTTGATTGCGTGAGCACAATTCTGGAGCAGGATTTTTCTGTAAGTGTTTTTCAATCGCCAGAAAAATTTCTTAAAAAATTCAATCAGGGCTTATCCTATAGTGCTATTCTAATCGATATCCACATGCCAACGATGGATGGTTTTACATTATATGAGAAAATTGTAGATCACCCGGATTATAACCATTGTCCTATATTCTTTATTTCATCTGATGACTCAGACATGGCCAGGATCAACTCCTTCTCGCTGGGCGCGGTTGATTTTTTGAATCGTACTATGAATCCGGAAGAAATGCTGGTTCGGATGAAATCGAAACTAGCTTTCTATCAAAAACACCGAAATGTTATTGAATTTACCAATTTGAAGATCAATCTTACTCTTCTCAAGGCTTACCTTAATAATGTTGAGCTCCCTCTGACTTTTATAGAATTTAAGCTTTTGGCACTCTTCCTACGAACCTTTCCGGAGCTTATTCCTAAAAAACAAATAATCGATGAAGTCTGGAGAACGGATCAGGTTCTGGATGCCACTATTTATACTCACGTTTCAAATCTCAACAACAAACTAGTAGATTGGGATTACGAACTAAATGGAGTGAAACTTAAAGGTTTCCAGTTATCTAAAAAAGTTAACCGATGAAGTGGACACTTATCTATATCGATGATCAGATTGATAACATCGAGTGTTTCAGTGAACTCCTGGCCGATAAGTTCAACGTATTGGGTTCTACCAACGTCAATGATTGTGATAGTCTCATTACTGATAATTTCCCACACGCCATTCTCTTAGATGTGCATATGCCACAAAAGAATGGATACACTCTCTACCAAGAAATTATCAGTCACCCTTTATATAATAAATGTCCAATCTTTTTTATTTCCGGTGATCCAAGTGACGAAATTAAAATCCGTTCCTTCCAGGAAGGAGGAGTTGATTTCTTACCAAGGGACATCAAGGGCGAGGAGATGATCATTCGCTTGAGCAACAAGATCTGTGCCTTTCTACAGATGGCCACTAAGCTAAAGCTAGGGAATCTTTCTTTGGATTTCGAATCATTGAAGGCCCAGATAGACGACCGAAATATTGACCTTACTTTGCTTGAGTTCCGGCTCCTCGGTACCATTCTTCGGGCCTTTCCTCAGAAAGTGGCCCGCCAGGATCTCATCTTAAAAGTATGGGGAAACGCTCCCATTAAACCTGGGACAGTGAACACTCATTTGACGAACCTTAAACCGAAAATTGCCGAATGGAATTATCAGACTAAGGTTCGCGAAGATTTTGTCATCTTACTGAAAGATTCTTAGTAAAGATCGTACTCAGCTAAGCGGCATTCAATGTCACCATTATGAAGGATATGGCGTTTGGCCGTCTTAAGTCCCACGACTTTTAACATTTCTAGATTTCCGGTAAACAAGGCCGCACGGTGGCCTTTGAACTCATGCTTCCAATGGTCGCCTAGGCCTTTATAAAGAGCTTTAAGTTTTTCCTCTTCTCCATACTCCAGGCGCTCCCCGTAAGGCGGGTTACAGATGAAAAGGCATTTTTCCGATACAGGTTTAGTAGTAAGAGCATCCTTGTGTGTCAGCTCGATTAAGCCTTCGAGCTTGGCTTTTTTAAGATTTTCTCGAGCTGAAATCAAACTCATTTCGGAAAGATCATTTCCAACAATCCGGCCTTTCATTTCACTTAAGCGGGCAAGACCATCTTCTGTCTGTCTCATGATGTCTTGGAGCATTTGATTGAAGTTTTCCATTAGATGCTCATCTTTTGTGAGCCATGGATAATTCTGGAAAGTCCAAAGTTTGAAGTTATTATTCTTTAAATATCGTTCTACTTTTAAGTAACTCGGAGGAATGTTACCGGCCATCAAGGCAGCTTCAATCGTAATGGTGCCAGAACCGCACATGGCATCAAGTAATCCTTCTGATTCCGGATTCCATTTGGCGATCTTTAAAATGGCCGCGGCGAGATTTTCTTTTAAAGGAGCTTCTGTTTTGGCCAGTCGATAACCACGCTGGTTAAGCGGATCCCCACAAAGGTCATACATGAGAGTCACCTGATAAGGCTTTTCAACTCCACGATCAATTCGGGCGAGAAAGGCCACATCAGGATAGTCCTTGGCCACACTTGGACGAATTCCTTCGTGATGGCGGAAATAATCCACAATGGCATCTTTAAGTTTTAGATTGGCGAACTGAGAATTTCTAAACTCTTCACGTTCGGCCAGAAGATCTCCGAAAATGGTGGTGAGACGGAATGTATTATTCACATCCATCAAACTCTTCCACTTAATATCAGTGGCTTCCAGATAATAATCTTTCTCGTTATTTACTTCAAAATTATAGAGGTATTTGAAGACCCGGCTTGCCAGCCGGGAATAAAGAATCACTTTCAGGGCGATTTCATGGAAAGATTCAAATTGAACACCACCTCTGACGGCCTTGGCCGTCTTGGCGCCTAAATCCAGGATTTCCTGTGTCAAAAGCTCCTCTATACCAGCAGGGCAGGAAGCGAAGTACTCAAATCGGTATTTTTTCATTTTTAGACCTTGGATAAACCCTTGATATGCCCTTGTTACACTTGAGCCATTGGGCAAAGAGTGTTAGTTTTTAGGGCAATTAATGTCATTTTCGCTTATTTACCAGACCCATTGGGTTTTAGGAAAAGGAATTATAAATGAAAGCAACTTTTTCAGAGGGTACCTACGGAACCTCTACACGTCTAAAGTACAAAGTTAAAGATATCTCTCTGGCAGACTGGGGTCGTAAGGAAATTAAACTTGCTGAAGCCGAAATGCCGGGTCTTATGTCCCTTCGTGAAGAATTCGGGAAATCTAAGCCGCTTAAAGGAGCCCGCATCGCTGGCTGTCTTCATATGACCATCCAGACGGCTGTTTTAATTGAAACTCTGGTTGAACTAGGTGCTGATGTTACCTGGTCTTCTTGTAACATTTTCTCTACTCAGGACCATGCTGCTGCGGCCATCGCTGCTGCTGGAATTCCGGTTTATGCCTGGAAAGGGATGACTGAGGAAGAGTTCATGTGGTGTATCGATCAGACTGTTTTCTTCGGCGAAGAAAAACAACCACTCAACATGATCCTTGATGATGGTGGAGATCTTACTCAACTTATTCTCGACAGATACCCTGAGCTTTATAAAGGCATTAAAGGGATTTCTGAAGAAACAACCACTGGGGTTCACCGTCTTTATGAACTTGAGAAACAAGGAAAGCTTCCTGTTCCATGTATCAACGTTAACGATTCAGTTACTAAGTCAAAATTTGATAACAAATACGGTTGTCGTGAGTCATGTGTAGACGCTATCCGCAGAGCTACAGACGTTATGATCGCTGGTAAAGTTGCAGTTGTTGCCGGTTACGGTGACGTAGGTAAGGGGTCAGCTGACTCTCTTAAAGGTGCCGGTGCACGTGTTATCGTGACTGAGATCGATCCTATTTGCGCTCTTCAGGCAGCGATGGAAGGTTACGAAGTTAAAAAGATGTCAGACGCTGTTAAAGAAGCAGATATCGTTGTTACCACAACTGGTTGCCGTGACATCGTAACTGGTGAGCATTTCAAACTTATGAAGGATAAGACTATCGTTTGTAACATTGGTCACTTTGACATCGAAATCGATATGGCCTGGTTAAATAAGAACTACGGTCACACTAAAGACACCATTAAGCCACAAGTTGATCTTTATACTCTTGAGAATAACAAACAGGTGATCATCCTGGCTGAAGGTCGTCTGGTAAACCTTGGCTGCGCTACTGGTCACCCAAGCTTTGTTATGAGTAACTCTTTTGCTAACCAAACATTGGCCCAAATCGAACTTTGGACAAATACAGATGCTTATGAAAAGAAAGTTTATATGCTTCCTAAGCATTTAGATGAGAAAGTGGCCCGTCTTCACTTGAAAAAAATTGGTGTTGAGCTTGATGTTCTGACTCCTGCTCAGTCTGAGTACCTTGGAATTTCAGCTTCAGGTCCTTATAAGCCTGAGTACTACCGCTATTAAAAACTCTCAAGGGCTTCACTTCGGTGAAGCCCTTTTTTTTTTGAGATCACATTATGAAAATTTATATCGCTTCTGATCACGGAGCCTTCGAAGAAAAGAACAAGCTAGTTGATCATCTTAAAAAAGAACATGAAGTCATAGACCTCGGAACTAATTCATCAGATCCCACTAATTATCCGGAATGGGCCAAAAAGCTGGTGCAGAAGGTGAGGTCAGAGCAGGTTCCAGGAATCCTTCTGTGTGGTTCAGGCATCGGTGTTAGCATGACGGCAAATCGCTATAAGGGAATCCGCGCGGCCCTCTGTCGGGATGAAGAAGATGCTAAGATGAGCCGCCTACATAACAATGCCAACGTGCTTTGTTTATCGGGACGAAGAACTCCTGTTGATTTGATTGTAAAAATCACGGACATGTTTCTTTCAACGTCTTTTGAAGGTGGACGCCATCAAACAAGAATCGATCAATTTGATCAGCTGGGAGAGTAATTATTCTTTCTCAGCTTCCAATTTTCCCCAGCCGGATCTACGGTAACGGTTGGAGATAATATCGAAGATTGGTGTTTCCGGTGTATTGTTGACGTCAGCTTTACTAATGGCCTGCTCAGCAAAACTCAGAACCTCTGTCCCATTAGCTGATTCAGCTTCTCCTGTTTTTGGAAAACCAAAACTAAAATCAGGACGCTCCGATTTAGGTTTATAGGTAGAGCCTCCGCCACCCTGGCGATAGTTCGCTTTAATTTTAGTGTCCGCTAGTTTCTCCTTCAGTGAAGAAGGGAGACTTCCAAGGGCCGCAGCTGAACTACCGGCAGATTCTTTTACTCCGCCAGAATAATCTGAATTGGAGGCAGCCGCTACACTCGCTAATGGGGCCGGAACATAGGCCGCAAGTTCAGCCGCCATTTTTTTCTGTTCATCATTCAGGGCCACTTTCGGAATAGTTCTGGTGTTGAGTTTGCCTTTAACTTTTGAGGCCATGGCACCAGCTGCGTAACTTACTGCTGAAACTTTACCTTCGTCATACATACCACTATTCAGTAGATCAAAAGCTTTGTTGGCCTCATTCATGTAGTTAGTCGCAACACTGAACTCTGGATTATAAGTTTTAAAATTACTCTTCATGCAGGAATTGGTTTCTTTACACTTACATTTTTCATCAAAGGTAAGTTTTCCTCCCACGACAGCACCACAACCTGTGGCCACTTTAGGAGTATCAAAATTCCCGCCGTTTAAGACACAGACTTCCTGATAGTTTGCCGGGTATCTTTCTTTGGAAGTTGGTTCACTACAAAAGCATGAAGTCTTGGTCCATGGATTACATTCACCGGCCTTAGGAAGAGAATCAATCACCAGTTGAACTTTTTTAGCGGCCTTATCATGCTTATTGGCCTTCTTAATATAAAGAGCAGTGAGTGCCGTCGCTCCTCCAAGTTTTGCCCAATATTTCCAATCGGTAGCGATTTCTCCTGTGAAGGCCATCCCTACGTAACAAGCAGTAACACCACCATAAATCGCCGACTGCCAATTGGCCGTAGTCTTACGGGCCTTATGAGTTTCTTTGAGATTCAACAGGGCCTGAACTTGGGTGTCCTGGATTTCTTTATTTTTAGTTTCTGCTTTCTTCTGCAGGTGATCCTGGATCACTCCGCCGAGAGTCTCATATCCCATGGCGACCATCATACAGTAGTCTGGTTGTGTTTCAGCTTTTTCGGCTCCTGCAGCTGGTGCTGGAGGATCTGCCGGATTGGGAGGTCCCTCTATCTCTACCTTCGCTTCAGGCTTCTTAGTAAGGCCAGGCATCATCCCACCACCACCAGACATCATCCCTAAAAGGGCATAGGCCTTACCGATGACCATCTCGATAGGAAAACCTTCGTCTTCTTCTTTACAATCATTGAGGCCGGCACAGCCTTCTTTAATGGCACGATCTTTAATCCCAGAATGCTCAAAACCTTTTGCATCACTCATCTGTTTGTCAGTTAATTCAGTTGGATTTTCAAAACTTTGATCCAGTGACTGGCCTACCACTATGGAGGGCAGTGATAGGAGAATAAGAAGAGTGAGAATAGTTTGTTTCATAATATAAGCCTTAGTATGAAGCCATTTTATCATGCTCCTTACTTAGTCCAAGGGAGTGAAATCTTTCCCTGTCCATTAATTATGTTATTTCAGTAACTTATGACGTATGGCCCCTCCATGGTCTGAAGCTGATAAGTGCAACAAATTTTTATCGTTTGACCTTCATGGAGGGGATAAGTAAGTTATAGACATGACTGAAAAAAAGCCCTCCATCCAACACACTCACGATAACGATTTGACTCATTCCATGGTTCACTATTTATTGGCGATCCATAAACTAAAAGAGTCTAAGGGATATGCTCGGGTTACCGACATTGCCCACGAAATGGGTTTAACTAAAGGCTCAGTATCGACGGCACTTACCAATCTAAAAAAGCGTGAATTGGTGCTCGAAGACGAAAGTAAGTTCTTGTCTCTGTCTCCCTCAGGCCATGAAGCCGTACATGGTATTTTATCGTCCAGAACGCTTCTTTATTATTTTCTGAAAGACATTATTGGTGTGGATGAGGAAGTGGCCCATAAAGATTCATGTTTAATGGAACATTTGATGAGCTCAGAGACTCGCGAGAAGTTTTTTAATTTTATGAAAGATCTTGCGAATGACAAGAATAACTCATACTCAACGTCATTTGACTTTACTCAGTTCGAACATCAGCATGAGTTTGAAGAGATTCAGAAAGGTGATACCTACTTAAAATCTGAATGAAAATTTTAGAGTTATTACGAAGTGATGACCCTCGTTATAAGGGTCGTCTATGGCTCTTCCTAGGGGCCTATTTTTTTGTTCTCTTTAGCTATCCACTCGTAAGGGCCGCTTCCACTACAATGTTTTTCGCCGAATTCGGGGCCAAGTCTTCTCCCCTGGCCTGGCTGTGGACAGTGGTGGTACTTTCCATTTCCATTTTAGTATTCAACAGGTACCAGGCCCGCCATTCTGTTCAGAAAGTTTTCCTTTGGGCTTCCGTTCTTTCGGCCATTTTGCTTGCCTTAAGCACCACGGGTTTTATCCTCAAATTTAAATACCTGACTTTTATTTCCTTCATCTGGAAAGAAATCTACATCGTCCTTCAGGTACATCTCCTTTTGGCCTACGCTAATAATTACTTTCATAAAGATGAGTTCAAAATGCTGGTGGGGCCGGTAGGTGCCACGGGCAGTATCGGGGGAGTGGTAGGGGGACTTCTTACTACTTATTTCAGTAGAGAGTGGGGGACCGTGAGTGTTGCCTGGCTTTCTTTAATTTTTGTCCTCATCCCGGCCTTGCTCTTTTACTTCACCCCGATCTTAATCAGTGCTGAAGAGAAGAAAAAGATGGCTTCCCCGTTGGCCAGCCTTCAGGGGTATGACATCCGTAACTACATTTTTCACATCGCCCTAATCGTCGTGCTCTCGCAGTTTGTGATCAACATTGCGGACTTTAAGTTTAACCTCGCCTTCGAGGAAAATATTTTAGTGGCCGATGAACGGACGGCCTACCTTGGAAACATCTACACCTGGACAAATTTTTTAACTTTCATTCTACAGTTTATCTGTTTACCAGTTCTATTGCCGCGAATCTCAGAGCGTAGTCTTCATTTGTTTATCCCTTTGTCATATATAGCAGCATCAGTAGGCCTTTTATTTGTTAGTGGGAGTATGTTTCTTCCTTTAGCGGCTTTTTATACTTACCTTAAGGCCTCTGATTATTCGCTCTTTAGTGGAGGCAAGGAACTTCTTTATCAGCCTCTTCATCCGGAACAAAAATACGGCGCTAAATATCTCACTGATATGCTCGTGTATAGGGCAGCGAAGGCCTTGATTGCTGCGGTCTTGATTTATCTGCAAACCTCTTTCATCCTTAATATGATGATGATCATTTTCCTTCTGCTGTGGTTGGTCCTGGTCATTAAAATTTTCGGAATTCACCGTAGATTATTCAATTGAGGAAGTTATGCCAAATCCATTACTCAAAAAACCTACTGCTGGCCATGGGGCCTATCCCTTTGATCAAATCAAAGCAGAACACTTCATACCGGCGATAACTGCGGCCATCGAAACGGCCAAGGCCAAACTTGAAACTTTTAAGTCCGATGCCCGCACTGATTTTCAACATGTGATTGTTGAGAAAAGTGATATTACAGAACAGGTCGATTACATCGCAGGTATCTTTTTTAATCTGCATTCGGCCGAATGCCCTGAAGATTTAGAAAAAATATCTCCGGAGATGTCTGATATTCTCACTCGTTTTGGAAATGATATTTCCCTTGATCCGGTGATCTTCGCTAAGGTTAAGGCATGTTATGAATCACGATTAGATCAGAATCTTTCAAAAGAAGAAATGACCATCATTGAAAAGACTTACAAGTCTTTTGTGAGAAATGGGGCCCTTCTCGCTGATAGCGAAAAGGACCGCGTGAGAGAAATTGATGAGAGACTGGGAAAGTTGACTCTGGCCTTCTCACAAAATGTCCTTAAGGCCACTAATGATTATCTGATGGAAATTACCAATAAAGATGATCTGGAAGGACTCCCGGAAGGTGTGATTGAAGCCGCTGCGGAACTAGCAGAAAAAAAAGGCAAGGTTGGCAGCTGGTGCTTTGGCCTGGATGTCCCTTCGATGCTCCCTTTTATGACTTATTCTAAGAAACGAGAACTTAGAAAAAAACTTCTCACAGCAAGCTCTTCTAAAACATTTAATACTCAGTACGATAATCAGAATAATCTTAAAGAAATTCTAAAATTAAGAACGGAACGCGCGAAAATTCTCGGCTTTAACACTCACGCTGACTACGTCCTCGAAGAGCGCATGGCCATGTCACCTAAGAAGGTGATGGATTTCCTTGAAGAACTTCTTACCAAGGCCAAGCCTCATGCTGAAAAGGATGTGGAGAAACTTCGTAAGCTCGCCCAGGAACTTGACGGTATCAAGAACCTGGAAGCGTACGATACGGCTTACTATTCTGAGATCCTGAAAAAACGTGAACTGGATATGGACGATGAAATGCTCAGGCCTTTCTTCAAACTTGAGAATGTGGTCGAAGGGATTTTCAAGGTTGCTAATCGTCTTTATGGTTTAAGTTTCAAAGAGGTCTTCAACATTCCCAAGTACCATGACGACGTCAGAACTTTCGAAGTTTATGATGAAGACAGCAATAAATTTGTAGGTCTTTTTTACACTGACTTCTTTCCAAGAGAAACGAAACGTCCGGGTGCGTGGATGTCTGGAGTCAAAGAGCAGGGCATGTATCAGGGAAAAATCGAACGGCCTCATATCATGATCGTTTGTAATTTCACCAAACCAACTAAGACTAAACCATCTCTTCTGACTCTAGATGAAGTTCTGACTCTCTATCATGAATTCGGCCATGCTCTCCATGGTCTTCTCTCCAACGTTAAATATCGGGAACTCTCTGGGACTAACGTGTATTGGGATTTTGTGGAACTTCCTTCACAGATCATGGAGAATTGGGTGCTGGAAAAAGAGTGTCTCGATCTTTTTGCCATTCACTATGAAACCGGCGAAAAAATTCCGGCAGAGCTGGTTAAGAAAATTAAGGCGAGCGGTAAATTTTTGGAAGGCTACGCGACTTTACGTCAGCTGACTTTTGCGTTCCTGGATATGGCCTATCATACGGTTGATCCTGAAT
>JAEYUK010000357.1 GCA_023432655.1 Pseudomonadota bacterium
GCTTCAAAGTAATGCGAATCAGTTATTAACTTCTGACATTGCTGTGTCGGCCCGGCGTGATCTCTTTGATACCGAACTAAAATCATTGGAGGAGGTTTTCAGAAATCACCCTCACCGAACTTATAAAATCATTGATATTTATTCGATGATCACCCATCTACGGGCCAAGGCTTCTCGGTTAGTTGAAATCAGGGCCACCCAGGAAGGATTTCCTTTCTATGGAGAGTTGAAAGTTTCGGACGGCATTTTCCAGAGTGACAAACTTTATATCTCGAAAGATCTAGCTGATCTGTGGCAGGTAGAAACCCATGATGAACTTCAGATTGGGGACATCACCATGAAAGTGTCCGGAGTGGTCGTAGATGACTCTTCCATGGGACTAAGAGGCTTTTCTCTTGCTCCTAGAATTTATATGCCAGAGGATCGTCTAATCGAGACAGGGCTTTTAAGGCCCGGTGCTACGGGAAGCTTTGCTTATCACTATAAATTGGAAAGTATTAGTTCTTCAAAACCTGAGGATATAAAAAAAGAAATATATGCCGTGATTAAAGACTCGGCGATTCGGATAACTTTACCGGAAGATAGTTCGGAACAGACGGGTAGAGTGATTAATGTTTTAACAAATTTCATGTCGCTCTCTGCCTTGATCGGTCTGATTCTGTCACTTGTAGGGGTGTTTTACCTCTATCAATCCCATCTCCTGGCCAGACTTAAAGATCTTTGTCTCCTTAACTTGCATGGACTCACAAAGAAGAAAATCCTCGCTGGCATAATAGGACAATTTAGTTTTGTCTTCTTTCTGGTGATCGTCCTGGAACTTTTTGTCATTGTTCCCTTGTATAGGCAATTTGCTCCGGAACTTTCGTCACTCCTGGGTCTTGAGCTAAGTTCCGACGTTAACCTAAGTGCCTCACTGGTTCAGATACCTTATCTCTTTCTTCTGTCACTTTTTATTTTGGTTCCATTACTGCTGGGGCTTATGAGAACCCCGATGGGGCTTCAGCTTAAAGCTTCTAAGCTTTCAATGGGGCGTTTCCATTTTTGGGACTTTCTGCCTTTCATCGCTTCACTCTGGTTATTTTCCTGTTACATCAGTCACTCCTTCAAAACGGGGAATTTATTTTTCTTCGCTTTGATGCTGGTTTTTCTTATGTCCACTTTCTTTGTCAGAGGAGGGCAGTGGTTACTTAAAAAACTGATCAAAGGGAAGGGTCTTCTTTTACCTACAATTGAAAATGGCATAGCACTTCGAGGGCTTGCTCGCTCCGGGCATAAGCTCACTTTGAGTTTTCTCTCTCTGGCCATCGGTTCGACTCTCATTTCGCTGATTCTTCAGCTCGATACTATGATCTCTAAAGAGTTCACACTGGATAGTGAAAAACCTTCTCTTTTTATCTTTGATATTCAGGAAGAACAAATGGATCCACTTCTTGAGCATGCCAAAAAAGAAGGAGTCGCTCTTTCCTATGTCACGCCGATGATCCGCGCCCGGCTGGAAAAAGTGAATGATGAAAAATTCGTAAGGAAAAAGCGCTCTTATAATTTCCGAGATAGAGAGGATGATGAGGAGAGGCGTTTTCGGAGTAACAGTTTAAATCTCACTTACCGGGATTATCTTACCGGAACTGAGAGGATCATTAGTGGTGAGCCTTTCCCGGAAGGCGGAGCTCCGGATGACCGATTGCCATACGTTTCTTTAGAAAATCGCTGGGCCCAAAGAATGGATATTAAGATCGGTGATAAGCTGACGTTTGATGTCCAGGGAGTTGAGTTTGAGGCCATGGTCAGAAACATAAAAGAGATTAAGTGGACTAGTTTCTATCCGAATTTTTTTGTGACGATTGAACCAGGGATGATTGATGCTGCTCCTAAAACCTTTCTAGCTGTCCTGCCATCCGGACCATCAGAGACAAAGATCAATTTTCAACGCTCAACAGTTGAACTCTTTCCCAATATTTCTTTTATTGATGTGGAAGAACTAATCGGTAAGCTCTCTTCCTTATTTGTCCGTGCGCGGGGGGCGATTGAAATCATCTCCTGGCTTTCACTTATAGTTGGGATGGTCATTCTTTATGGTCTTTCTCACGATCAGGTGTATCGAAGGTATTATGATCTCGCTCTCATGAAGAGCTTAGGGTTTTCTTCGCTGCGTTTACGGCTTAATCTTATTTATGAATTCGGGGCCCTCTTTTTCTGGGCCATGAGCATGGGACTTTTCTTAGGTTGGATGATTGCTCAGGTCATTGGAAGGGAAGCCTTTAAGTTGTCACCAAGTGTTGATTGGGGAAGGCTTTTTTACCCTGCGCTTTTCTTAACGGTTCTTTGTTTAGCGACCATTTTGCTATCCTCATGGCGCGCAGTAAAGGCCCGACCTAGAGAGCTTTTATCGGATTCTTAAGGGTCTTTTTTACTTCCATTATGGGCTGGGTGTTATTAGAATCGATGGCATGCTCGACATTGAATTTAGCCACCAAGCTCTGATGGCGTTCTTTTCACAATACGCCTATCAGCCATATTATGTTTATGGATTTATTACGCTGTTCATGTTTGCTAGTTCCTTTGGTTTCCCCGTTCCTGAAGAATTAGTTTTAGTCACTTCAGGTTTAGTCGCCTATATGGCCCATAATCCAGATAAGTTTCCACCGCCTTATGAAGGGGCGGTTGGGGTAGATGTCACGACCCTCGCCATAGTTTGTTTTTTCGCAGTCTTCTTCAGTGATTTCATTGTTTATCTGATAGGAAAATTCTTTGGTGGTCGAATCATCAAGACAAAGTTTTTCCAGAAACAGGTTGCAGGAAAAGGGTTTGAAACCATTAACTCTTGGTTTCAAAAATATGGAGGACTTGCCTGTGGTATTTTCCGTTTCACCCCGGGTCTTCGTTTTCCCGGGCATATGAGCTGCGGTCTTTTAGGAATTCCAGTTTGGAAATTTGCTGCAGTTGATGGAATTGCGGCCCTGATCTCCGTTC
>JAEYUK010000078.1 GCA_023432655.1 Pseudomonadota bacterium
GCTTAAGCCTTTTACCTGTTACCTAAAGGATAAAGACCAAAACTTACAAGAACTTTTCTTTCGGGTTGTGGAACGCGAATATAAATCAGAACAGTTAAGAGTTAATCCAAAACGCATTAAACTCTCGGCCAAAGATCAAAAACGGGCCAATGCGGAACAGGCCGTCCTTAATAAAATTTATGCCTCATCGCTTGGTACTTTTCAGTTTGATAAAGCATTCATGAAGCCCATGGATAGTTTTATCACCAGTATTTATGGCACCAGACGAGTCTATAACAACATAAAAAAGGGACAGCACTTAGGAACGGACTTCCGCGCCGCCATTGGCGAGAAAGTTCCAGCTACGAATTCCGGAAAAGTCGTTTTAGCCGCGGATCTGTTTTTTACTGGATGGACCGTCATTATAGACCACGGACTGGATATTTTTTCCGTATACGGCCACCTGTCTAAAACATTAGTCAAGGAAGGGGATATGGTAGAAAGAGGCCAAGTCGTTGCCCTTTCCGGTAATACAGGAAGAACTTCTGGACCACATCTTCTATGGGGTGTTAAAGTTCAAGGCCAGTATATCGATGGCATGGTCTTAATTGATGAGAGCCAGAAAATCTTCAAGGAATAATGCAGCAGTACTCAGGCCTTCTCCAGTTTCGAATTGATCCTCTTCTTTCTCCAGACATGAGAAAGGATCTGGATACGTTACTCTCAAATTTAAAAGATGCGGAGAAGGTTGAAGGACTGTTGGGCCCGAGAAAAGATCAATTGTTAACAGTTGATTTCGTTTCTGAAAACTCCCTTCATCTCTTAAAACCTGGCCCGGAGTTTAGAATCTGTCTACTGGATCAAAATCAGGGGCTTTTTAGTTTTGGTCAGAACATTAATGAATCTCTGGCAGACGCCGTCTTAGATGATGGTCTCGACTTAAAGCAATTAGAAAGACTGATATTCCCTCGTCTTAAAACTTTGATTAAGAGCAAAGAGAATGTATTTACTTCGCTTGGTCTGAAGAACATTCGAAAATTTGAACTAAAAGTTAAACAGGCGACCCAAAAAAGTTTAGGAGACTCTTTTACTTCAGAAGGTCTTCTCAGTTTCGCTCAGTCCTTGGTTGATCTGGAAAAAGATCTCATTCAGGCCGATGATCTTCCAAAGCTTGAAAAAGTCCTCAAGCAATTTGTAAAAAACAACATCGAGAAGGCGAAGTTTTTATTTATCTCAAGTAAAGATCTCGCAGAGCTAATCCCTACAGATAATTTCCTTCTTCTGCCTCCTTTTAAGGGCCAGTTTATTGGCATAGAAATGCTGTGGAATGAAGAGGACATTAATAAACTGACTAAGCGCCTTTTCTTTTTTAATACTCTGGTGCATTTTTTTAAATCTCAGCAAGAAGTAGATGATCCTTTCTTTAATCATCTTCTTTGGGAACGAGTACTCGACAGTATTCCATTTCCGGTGGCACTCCTTTCTGAGACTGCTGAAGTTCATCAGCACAATACGCTGTTCTCAAAACTGCGTTTCTCGCCTGGAGACTGCTTAAAGTTAGAGCTTAGAGAAAAAATCATGATTAATGACATCCCTTACAATATTTACCGTAAGGATGTTAGTCATCTGAATGAGAAAAAGATTCTGTTCGTTTTTTTTACGGAAAGCTTCTTTCTAAAAGGGGATGGTAATTTAACTCCAACCGGACAGGAATTAGGAATAATTAGTTCCAGTATCGCCCATGAATTAAATAATCCTATTGCTGGCATTCAGGCCGCCTTAAGTTTACTTCTTCTGGACGAATCTCTTAATCAGGAAGCGACGAGTACTCTTAAAGAAATGAAGAATGGAGCTCTTCGCTGTAAGCAGCTCATAGAAACATTCCTTGGCTTTTCCCGGGCAACACCCAGAAGCCTTCAGAGCGTTGAAGCAAGTTTAAGCCCCATTGAGATCTGTTATCAACAGGCCCAAAATCTTCTTCGCTTTAGAACTGTTGAAAGTGGAATTCGGTTTAATTTCGTTTCAAGTAAACATGCGGACTTTAGAGCAGCAGTAAATTTAAGCCTTCTGACGATGACTTTTTATCTCATTTTAGGTGAGCTCATGACCCTCTATTCTCACCAAATGCTGGTGGCGAATCGTAATCAAATTGAGAAAGTGATTAGGGGAGAAATTGTAGAGTCATCTCAGGAAATTCAGATCCAGCTTCATGAGTTAAATATATCTACTCTCAGTTTATCAAAGCTAATTCAAAATCTTCTCACCATTGAGAATCTCGTTCTCCAGGTTTCCGATTACTCGCTCCGCTTTATTTACAGCCAGTCTAAAGGTATTTAGCAGGGAAGTGGTAGCGGTCTTCATGGGTAGTGGAGAGATGTTCTATCTTTTCCAGATAGGCCTTTTTCTCGTCCTTAATATCAGCTGTTCTCAAGGTCAGATAAACATCCGGATTCGTCGTTAGTTCATGATTAAAAAGACTTAGAAAGATCTCCCGAATGTCATTTTGAATAGAGGCCCTCTTCTTTCCCTTCTGCTGAGTTTCAAATCTCGTTACTTGATTGGAGAGAAACTGATGGAGCTTCTTCTTATGAGAAGGAAATTTGAAAACCAGTTGTGAATACGGAGAGAAATTTAAAAATGAATAAACAATAAACTGACCACTGATCAGATGGGGAGTGATCACAAAATCGTGATCATCCATTAAGCGAGGAGCCGCAGGAACTGGATGTTTATTTTTCAGGTAATTGATGCTCTTCTGGCGGTAGACTTCCGGGATTTTAACGAAATTTGCATTCATAAAGAAGAGGCCTTCAATGAATGGCCCACAAAGTCTTAGATGTATCTGACTCCAGCGGAATTCTGGGAGGTAATTTTTTAAATCTTCAATTTCGGCTTTTGGGTTTTTTAATGGAAGAATGGTGAGTATGACCCCATTATCTCCCTTGATGGTAAGAACGCAGGGAGTTTCGATTTTTTCCAGAGTTTGGTATACTTTCTGAAGTCCATCTTCCGCCTCAATGATGGCACGGTCTAATTCAAATTTATTTCTTGGATAATAGAGCTGATTCACCTTGCGAATATTTTTACTCTCAAAGATTTCCATGTACTTAAGTAATAGCATCCCGGTTGCGCGAGCATCCTCAATCGCCCGGTGGGCGTGAGAGTGATTGATGTTAAAGATTTGAGACATGTAATTGAGATTGGAGCTCATGATATCGGGGATCATGTACTTGGTCATGATATTGGTACAGATCACTTTATTATCAAGGGTAGGGCGTTGAAGCTTTTTTAAGACCCCGTTCAAAAAGGGAATATCAAAAGAAGTATTATGAGCAACCAGAATACTGTCCCCAATAAACTCGAGGATTTCATCAATCACTTCTTCAATTTGAGGAGAGTGCTCAACGTCTGCTTTTTTAATGCCTGTTAATTTCTGAACGAAGTCTGGAATTTCTTTAACAGGATTCACCAGAAAAGACCGCTCTTCGGTAATTTTCCTGTTTTCAATTTTAACCATACCGATTTCGATGATTTTTTCGGTATCGGGATTACCACCAGTGGTCTCCAGATCGATGACACAAAAGCGAAGCGAATTTAATAACTCGCCAGAGGAGTTGAAGTTTTTTTCTTGCATGTTAATAAATGAGACATTCGCCCCATCCTTTATATTTTCTTGTTATTCCATGTGCTCTGGTGAGAAAGCACAGGTAAGTAGTTCATTTAATTTTTTTGTTGTTTCTTTTCCAGCTTCGTTACCCATGGTGATTTCTAGGTTACCATCAGCAAACTCGGTCATGACTTGTAGGCACATTCCACAGGGAGGCCAGCCGTCCTTGGTGTAAACATAAACACGTTTAACTTTTTTATGACCTTCAGAAACGGCCTTCCAGATGGCGACTCTTTCGGCGCAAACTGTGCCACCAAAGCTTGCATTCTCAATATTGCAGCCCTGATAGATATGCCCGTCTGTGGTTTCAATGGCGGCTCCCACTTTGGCCTTGGAATAAGGGGAGTGGGATCTGGTAGAAGCATCAAAGGCCTTGTCGCGTAAATCGTGACTCATTAAACTTTCCCTAGTTTATGAAGTTCGCTAATAGTTTCAGTTAAAACGGTGGCAAATCCAACCATGGCCTTTTCTGCCACATTTTTCACATCAGCGTGATCAAGTTTTTCTTTCTTAATCCCAGCAGCATAGTTTGTAATACAGGCCACACCGGCAACCTTTAAACCTAAGTGGTTAGCGGCAATTACCTCTGGTACTGTACTCATACCGACCATGTCGGCACCGATGGTTCTTAGCATACGAATTTCCGCCGGTGTTTCATAAGTTGGACCTAAAACAGAGCAGTAAACTCCATCTTTTAAATTCACTTTATGAGTCGCACCTACTTGAAGAAGAAGGTTACGAAGTTCAGCATCGTAGGCGTTCCCCATGTCCGGGAAACGAGGACCAAGTTCTGCGATATTTGGTCCAACCAAAGGATTTCTTCCTGAAAGGTTAATGTGGTCGGAGATGGCCACCAGATCTCCAGGATGGAAATCTAGATTGATTCCTCCAGAAGCATTGGTAAGAAAAAGATAATCAATCCCGATGGCGGCAAGAGTTCTGACTGGAAGAACGATCTCTTCCATCGCATACCCTTCATAAGCGTGAAGTCGACCTTGAAGGGCCACAACTGTCACTCCTCTTACTTCACCAATAATCAAAGCACCAGAATGACCTTCAACCGATGTTCTTTTGAAGTGAGGAATATCCTGGTAGGGAATCACGAGTTTATTTTCGATCTGATCAATATAAATCCCAAGCCCTGAACCTAGGACGATACCAATCTTAGGTTTCTTGGAAATCTTAGAAAGGATGTATTGAGAGGCTTCCATTATTTTTGTCATAGTCATAAAAAGTATCCTTAGCTTAGTTTCTCGATGATTAATTTAGGGGATTTCACTTTGCTGGCCGACATCGTGAGGACTTCTTTTAAGAATCTCTTCTTGATTTCTTCAGCAATTGTTTTTTGATGAGGATGGTGAGTGATAGTGAAAATGACATCGCCTTTTTTCACCTGATCTCCAATTTTCTTTTTGAATGTGAATCCAACCCCATGATCAATAGCATCTGATTTAGATTTTCTTCCGCCACCAAGTTCAATCAATAACAATCCAATCTTCTCATTCTGGAACATTTTAATGTATCCGGTCTGAGTTGCTTTAACTTCAGTTGTTTCTGTGGCCATTGGAAGAAGAGAGTAGTCTTCAACCACCCGGGCATCTCCGCCTTGATTAGTGATAAGTTTTTTAAATTCATTCAGCGCTTTACCGGAAGACACCATCTCCAGGGCCTTTTTATGGGCCTTTTCAAAAGTTTTCTCAACGCCTGCAAGGTGAATCATATGGGCCGCCAGAGCGATTGAAAGATCTGTGAGATCTTTCGGGCCATTTCCTTTTAAGGTCTCGATGCTTTCAATGAGTTCATTAGAGTGACCAACTTCCAGACCGAGTGGTTGGTTCATGTCAGTAATGAGTGCCACAGCTTTTTTCTTAAAACGTTTACTGGTAGCGATGAGGCTTTTTCCCAGGGCCTTTGCATCTTTTGGAGTGCGCATGAAGGCACCTGTTCCACATTTAATATCAAAGACAATACCATTGGCCCCTTCAGCTAACTTTTTACTCATAATAGATGCTGTGATTAAAGGAATGGAATCAATGGTTGCCGTCACATCACGGAGGGCATAAATCAAACGATCTGCCGGAGCGATGTCAGGGGTCTGACCAATTAAAACCAGACCTTCTTTGTTGAGCATTTTTGAAAACTCTTTAAGGTCCAAAGCAGTTTTAAAACCTTTGATCGCTTCAATCTTATCAACTGTTCCGCCGGTATGACCTAAGCCTCGACCAGCGATCATAGGAACTTTTACCCCTGCAGCACTGGCAATTGGTGCGAGAATGAAAGAAGCCTTATCTCCGATTCCACCCGTGGAGTGCTTATCGATGACATTTTTACCCGGGAATTTGAGCTGTTCTCCAGACTCGAGCATGGCATCTGTCAAAGCCGCTGTCTCGGAAACGTCCATTCCTTGAATAAACATCGCCATCAGCATGGCCGACATTTGATAATCAGGAATTTTATTATCTGTGAAACTTTGAATGAACCACTTTATTTCTTTTGAAGTGAGAACTTCTCCGCGCTTCTTTTTATCAATCAGGGGGTAAACTTGAAAATTTTCTTTAGTCATTTTTAACTCACATGTAACAAGAGATTTGCCAACTTTAAGATGGGAACTTATCATAGTCATAAGGATTCCCGCTGGCAAACTAACTCCTAGGATTGGTATGAAAAAAATTTCGGCACTTTTATTATCTTTAAACCTTTTTTTCGTGACTGCGGGACTTTCTGCGGCCCAAGCTGAGGATGATCTGATCAAGAGCACGCAAAACGATATTATGTTAGTTGCTGGAGCAGGGGCCGCTGGAGCCATCCTTGGTCTTTCTACACTATCTTTTGTTGATAAACCTTCGAAGCACCTTTCTAACATCTGGACCGGTGCCGCTGTGGGGGTAATTGTCGGGGTGATTTTTGTTGCCTACAATAGTGCTCAGAAGAATTCTGAGGATTTACAGTCCTCAAAAGACTTCAATTCCTTTGAAAGATTTGCCTGGCATTCTGACAATTCTCAAGATCTAACATTACCTTCCGTTCAATTTGGCACCAAAATCTGGGAATTAAGCTTCTAAATAAGTCGACTTTTTCTTGCCATGAAAAATTGTGCTCGGTATAAGTGAACAGTTTAACTTAATACACACATTAGGATGGCTTATGGAACGGTTGGTTTCTTTGTTGGGTTTGTTCGTCATGATAGGCATTGCTTACGCCTTAAGTGAAAAGAAAAAAGCAATTCAATGGAGACCGGTTGTTACAGGTCTTTTATTGCAAGTAGTCTTCGGACTCATCATTATGAAGACCACCGTAGGTAGAAATTTTTTCGATACTACCGGTAAGGGTTTTAATGCAATTCTTGCTTACACTGGTGAGGGTTCAAAGTTTCTTTTCGGGGGACTCGCCACGCCTTCTGACAGCCTCGGTTTTATTTTCGCGACGATGGTTCTTCCTACGATTATTTTTATGAGTGCCCTCATGTCTGTGCTTTATCACATAGGCATTATGCAAAAAGTGGTTGAACTGGTGGCCAAAGTCATGATGAAAGTCATGCGTACTTCTGGGGCCGAATCACTTGCTGCGGCCGCCAATATTTTCGTAGGACAGACCGAAGCTCCTCTCGTGATTAAGCCTTTCATTGGTAAAATGACTAAGTCTGAAATCATGTCTCTTATGACGGGTGGAATGGCGACAGTAGCCGGAGGAGTTCTTGCGGCCTATGTTGGTTTCGGTGTTGACCCTGCTCACTTACTTGCTGCTTCGGTGATGTCGGCACCAGCTGCATTAGTTTGTGCTAAGTTGCTTCTTCCTGAAACAGAAGAGTCTGTTACGGCCGGAGTGGTGAAAGTTGATCTGCCAAAGAATGCTACCAATACAATCGAAGCTGCGGCCAATGGAGCCTCAGATGGATTAAGATTAGCTGTTAACGTAGCGGCCATGCTTCTTGCTTTTATTGCCCTGATTGCCATGTTGAATGGAATCTTGGGCGCTCTTGGGGGGCTAGTTGGCTTTCCACAACTTTCTTTTGAACTCATCATGGGATATGTGAATGCCCCAATAGCATGGTTACTAGGTGTGCCATGGGAGGACTGTTTCACTGTTGGTGCTATCCTTGGGAAGAAACTCGTTCTTAACGAATTTGTCGGATATTTGGATCTAATCGCGGCCAAGGGACAACTTTCTGAGCGTGCCACAATTATTACTACGTATGCTCTTTGCGGCTTCTCTAACTTTTCTTCAATTGCCATCCAAGTAGGGGGCATTGGAAGTCTTGCTCCTGAGAAAAAATCCGTCCTTGCGGCCTATGGTTTGAAGGCGATGATTGGCGGAACTTTGGCATGCTACATGACAGCATGTATTGCCGGACTTTTTATTTGATATAAAAAGATGTAACCTGACTGTAATTACAGTTTAAGTTTTTACAGTTAGGACATTTTTCATGGCAAAAGAACTAGTGATCAACCAGACTCACAGTGAGTCGCGTATTGCGCTCATTGAGAATGGTGAGATCTTGGACTTTCTGATCGAGCGGCATTCACCGAAAAACGAATCGGCCCCAATCGTAGGAAATATTTATTTAGGGCGCGTTTTGCGCGTCCTTCCCGGTATGCAATCGGCCTTTGTTGATATTGGCCAGGAGCGCGCTGCCTTCCTCTATGTAGACGACGCTTATCTTCCAACTTTGGAAGAGCAGCGTGATATGCAAAGCCGGATCGCCACTGCTGAATCTGCTACTAAACGACTGGGAGAAATTATCCCAGATGAATTCTCCACCCTCACTGAAACTGTCGACATGAAATTCCGCCCGGATGTAAAAATCCAGGACTTCTTAAAAGAAGGGGATGAGATTGTAGTTCAAATCGCGAAAGAACCGATTTCAACTAAAGGTCCACGTGTCACTCGTCATATTACATTGGCCGGTCGTCACATTGTTTATATGCCTTTTATTGAGCACACTGGTGTTTCACGCCGAATCGAATCCGAAGAGGAGCGAAAGCGGTTAAAAGAAATTCTGGATTCAGTCAGACCTGAAGGGGTGGGTGTAATTGCTCGAACCGTGGCGGAAACCCAAAGCTATAAAGTTCTTAAGAGCGATTACAATAATCTGGTTAAGATCTGGAAAGATGTTCAGAAAAAAATTGAGAAAGCAAAAGCTCCTACTGAACTTCACCAAGACCTCTCTTTTGTCCAGCGTGCTCTAAGAGATATAATGGATGAGGATGTGGATGTATTAGTGGCCGATACCAAGGCCTCTATTAAACAGATCGAAAAGTTCATTCAGCGATTTATTCCTCATCATAAGGCCAAAATTAAATATTACGATAGTGAGACTCCTATCTTTGAGCACTATGGGATTGATATTGAGATTGAGCGAGCTCTTTCTAATCAGGTGTTTTTGAAGTCTGGCGGTTCAATCAATATTGACCAAACAGAAGCTCTTGTTTCCATTGATGTGAATACCGGAAAATTTGTCGGTAAAAAGACTTTGGAAGAGACGATTCTTAAAACAAACCTGGAAGCCGTGAAGGAGATTGTTTATCAGCTCCGTCTGCGCAACTGCGGTGGTATCATCATTATCGATTTTATCGATATGGAAAAAGAAGAACACCGGAACCAGGTCTATACAACGCTTTTGGAAGCTTTGAAAAAAGACCGCTCGAAAACGAACGTCCTCCCAATCTCCGGTCTTGGACTGGTTGAAATGACCCGTAAGCGCACTCGCGATACCTTGATTCGTACAATGTGTGAACCCTGTCCTTATTGTGAGGGAGTAGGTCGGGTGAAGTCAGTGGAAACCGTGAGTTTTGAAGTGATCCGCGAAGTGCAAAAAGTGATGAAGCGCTCTCAGGCACCTAAAATTACAGTTTTTGCCCATCCTGAAGTCTGTGCCAAATTGTCTTCCGAAGACTTTGGCATCATCGAAGTTCTGGAAGAAACATTTAATAAAACTCTTCTGGTTCGTGCGGATAATAATTATCACGCTGAACAGTACGAGATTTACGCTCCGGAAAACTAATCAAGAAGATCATTGATCAGCGAACGAATTTTTTCTTTCTGCTGATCATGGTCTTTGTTATTTCCTTTTCCATTTTTTTCATTGAAATCAATTTGTTTAAAAGCCGATTTAATGGTTGTCTCGAGCGGCTTTTCTATCTGAAGAGTTGCCAGAAAATCTTTGGACTCAAGTGAATCATTAAGGTAGTTTTGGGTTAACTTTTTCGTTGAATCGTTACTACCAGCGTAGGTTTCAGGAAGGTCGATCGATCCAAGTCTTCCCCCTGTAATATTAAAAATTAATCTTTTGGCCTTTTGTCCGAGAGTCATATTCCTTTCGTCAGTGAGGTTTTTAAGGCCCAGTGTTGCCGTCATATCCATTCTCGCCTTAATAAGTTCTAGCATCATTTCTTTTCTCTGCCCGCTGACGAGTTCTTCCTCATAGGGAAGGAGTTGTTCGCGGAAATATTCTTTAGAAAGAGCATCTTTTAGGATTTTATAAAAGGAGGCAGATCCTGATTGATGAGTTAAATGCATTGAAGCGGATAATGCGTAAAAAGACATTTCCGCTTTGTTTTTGTGATTTAAGGGACTCATTTTTTCGACTTTAATCTTGGCATAAAGATCACTCAGTCGGTTGGTGAATTCCTTGGTAGCATTGAGGTAAAGCTCTTCGCGAGTGTCTTGATTATTAAATTCTTTGGTATCGAGTAGCTGGAATTCCATCGATTTAAAATAGGTTTCTGCAGCCGTAAGACGCGCACCCATCTCAGATTCATCATCCATCAGGATTTTAAACTTTTCACTGCGGACAGCTTCAGCTTCCCGGGAGCGCGTCTGTTCATGCATAACGGTTATGGTCTTTTTTACCTCATCCGTCGCTTGAGAAACATGGGTGGTTGCTTTCTCCATATTCTCTGTCCGCTTATCAATTTCTTTAACTTTTGAACAAGCTCCAAAAAAGATAAGGGTACTAAGTAGTACGGATGATTTCTTCATTTCTAAACTCCTGGTAAGAGTGATTTTAGCCACATCTGAACTCATGTGTAGGGACTGGATAAATAAGAAAGGTCGTGTAAAAAAGTTAGACAGCTAAAAAATGAGCGATGTAACAATTTCCCTTTCCCCCCTTGGATATTTTGAAAATGTTAAGATACGCAGTAACAGGAGATATTCATGAATCTTAAGGGTATTGCTTTTACTCTATTCGCTTTTTTAGTCTTAGCTTCAAGTGCCTCCTATGCTGGAGTTGCTAAATACAACCGTTGGACCCAGGCGGAAATCAATGTGTGTTTTGGAGAAAAAGAGACTGAGTACTATATGACCGGAATGGAGGGCCCCAAGAGAGACTGGAAGCAAAGTGAGAAAGAACTGGTTCAGAAGGTACTGGAAGAAGAATACACACCTGCGCGGACTGGTTACTTTTTCTCAGGTTTTAAAAATTGTTCGGAAACTGAAAATATTAACATTGTGGTCGGCGTCCGATCTGGATTCACTGTCCAGTCAGTGGCCGGAGTTAATGGGATTGCTACCGTAGGAATGGGTGGAAGTAAGACTAGTTATGAAAGGGACCGTGGAGCTGTAGTCCTCTCTCCAAGAGGAGTAAGTAAAACAACCATCGTTCACGAATTTGGTCATGTCTTGGGTCTTTTGCATGAACATTTGCACCCTAACGCCCGGGAAGAGTCAGGAAGCCTTTGCCCATATTATTTGAATAGTGGGGATATTGATCGTGCCACCCTCTATACTGATTTTGATAAAACCTCGGTTATGAATTATTGCCACATTTTTAGTCCGTCTGGAAGGAAGGCCGGTCTAAGTGAAAAAGATGTGGAACTTATTCTTGATATATATAATGACAAACACCCTTTTAGACTAAGACGCTAAGCATTTACTGAGTTCTAACTTATTGAATTTACGTGAGTGCTCACGGGCATTTTCTCTCCCGTGAGAAACCCATTGAGCTAACCTTTTCGCTGTGTTAATTTGCCCCCTGACATTCATTTTACTTATTTCATTCTCGCTCATAGCAATGGTGTTATGGGCTTTTTATAATCCAGGAGGAAATATGATCTACGAATTGGCTTTCGTCGTTCGCCCTGACGCATCTGAGGAAGTTGTAACTTCCATTAAGAACTCCCTAGCTGATACTTTCAAAGAGTACGGCGCAGAAGCTCTAGTTACTGATTCATGGGGAGTGAAAACTTTCGCTCAACCAACAGAGTCTGGCCTTAAAAAAGGCGCTTACCACTATTTCATGTACAAAGGTGCAGGAAATCTTAACGCTGAAATCGAGCGTAAGTTCCTCATTAACGAACACCTTGTTCGTCACATGATCATCAAGCTTGGCGAAGATAAGCACCAAGACGAAATCGTTAAGGGTTACAAAAACCCTAACCACACTCAAGCAGCAGAAGTTGACGAAGAAGGTGGTTTCGGTGGTGATGACAAAGACAAGAAAATGCACTCAAAGCGCAAGTCTTGTTGGTTCTCAGCTAAGAAAACATCTCCAGATTGGAAAGACCCTAAGTCTTATTCTTGGCTTGTAAACGAGTTCGGAAAAATTTCTCCAGCTCGTATCACTGGTCTTACTCCGACTTTCCAGCGTCGTGCAAACGAAGCTATTAAGCGCGGACGTAACATGCTTCTTATCAGCTACCAGTCTAACGATACTGCTCGTTAAGCTAGGATAGTAAACTGGTATGAATACAGAAGTGATGCAACAACCACAATTGACTACCGGTCGATTGCTCCTCTTGGGAGTATCTTCGGTTATTTTGTGCGTAAGCTTCATCATGACTATATTCGCTCCATTTCCATTGGCCCTGGCGGTTATCCTTTATGGACGTGCCAAGGGTTACCTAACAGGTTTAGCAGGATTAGTTTTAAGCTACTACTTTGCTTCAATGGTTTATGCTGATTTTACGCTGTTTGGATTTTATTTCGTCGTTTTGATTTTCGGGTTCGGCATTGCTGAAATTGTCCTCAGGGGAATTTCTCCTATTAAAGGACTGGTGAGTTTTGGAATGGGGTTCATCCTTCTTTCTGCCGCCACTTTCAGTTTCATGATGAGCAGTTTGAAAACAACTCCGCGTGAGTTTATCCTTCAGCAGATTGAGAGAAGTGCTGATAAAATTGCCGAGCAGAAAAAAGTCGTTGAGCAGAGTGGGGATAAAGACTCCATTCAGGTTCTGCAACTACTGGATCGTCCTGATTTACTGGCCAAGGAAATGATTGAATCGTTCCCGAGCTATTTCTTCATGGCGGTGTTTCTGATGCTTTGGTTTAACATGTTCATGGTTCTTAAAAGCCGCAGGCTTTTATTTTCCGGACAGGATTATCCGTACTCTGAAAGAAATCTCCTGAGCTTTAAAGTTCCCTTCGGATTTATTGTGGTGCTGGCCTGTGGTTTAGCATTAGCAGTCTGGGGAGAGCAGTTAGGTTCAGCTGCTTATGAATCAATTGGTCATACAATCATCTTTTGTCTTGGAATATTTTATTTTTTTCAGGGCTTTGGTGTTTTTAGCGATCTTTTAAATTTCTTAGGTATTGTCGGATTCTTTCGGACTTTAATTGTGATGATTACGATCTTCACAGGAAGTTACCTCATCGCCTTTGCCGGTTTATTTGATAATTGGTTTGATTTCCGAAAGTATTTTGTAAAACGTAAAACTGAAGATTAAAATTTTAGGAGAACAATATGAAAGTCATCCTTACAGAGAAGGTTAAGGCCTTAGGAACAATCGGCGAGATCGTTAACGTATCTGCCGGTTTCGCTCGTAACTATCTTTTCCCAAAGAAATTCGCCATTCTTGCTGACGAAAAGAACTCTAACGTTCTTAAAGACAAGCAAAAAGCTCTAGCTAAAAAAATCTCTGCTGAAAAAGCAGAAGCTGAAGCTGTTAAGAAAAAAATCGAAGGGACAACTATCGAACTTATTAAAAAAGTTGGAGCTAACGGTCGTCTTTTTGGTGCAGTAACAACTGCAGAAATCGCGAAAGAACTTGAAAAATTGGGTGCTCATGTTGAGCGTCGTCTTATTCAAGTTGAAGCTATCAAAGCTCTTGGTACTTACGACGTTAAAGCTAAGCTTTTCAACGACGTAGTTGCTAACTTCAAACTTAAAGTTGCTATGGATGCTGCTATGGCCGAGCAACTTAAGAAAGAACAAGCTGAAGCTCAAAAGCGTAACGCTGAGAAAAAAGCAAAAGCTGAAGCTGCAAAAGCTGAAGCCGCTGCTGCTGAAGCTGCAGCCACTGAAGAATAATTTTCAGACTTCGGGACCGGAAAGCAATTTCCGGTCTCTTTTTTCTTCTTTAGATCAAGGGGTCCATGATGGCCAATCCACAGAATGAATTACCTCACGATATTGGAGCTGAAAAAGCGCTCCTTGGTTGTTTACTCATCGATAATTCAAGTTTCGATGAAATTTCTGATGTTAACCTTGAAGCTTCGGATTTCTATCACCCTCAATTTGGGATTATCTTTCAAGCGATTAAAGACCTTCATATGGAGGCGATGCCTTTTGATATCGTCACTGTCGCTTCAAAATTAAATGATCACGGCAAACTTGAAAAAGTGGGTGGGCAAAGTGCTCTGATTACCATTTGTGATGAGATCGGTTCCGCGGCTAACGTTGAATACTACGCCCAGCTCATCAAACAAAAGAGCATGCTCAGAGAAGTGGTAAGAACTGCAACTCGAGTCATGCAAACTGGAACTAATTTTTCCGGAAATGTAGAAGACTTTCTTCAGGAAGTTGAAGCGAGTTTCTTCAAGCTAACCGCACAAACAAAAAATAACAAAATGGTTCCTCTGAAGCAGGCGCTTTATGAGAACTTAAAGGAACTGGAGAAACCGGCCCGCGCTAAAGGCGAGATCATGGGGGTTTCTACTGGCTTTCAATCTATCGATAGAAGTCTTTTAGGACTTCAACCTGGTCAGCTGGTTTTGATTGCTGCCCGTCCTGGTATGGGGAAAACCGCTTTGGCGCTTAATTGGGCCGTGGCCGCCGCAAAACAAACCAATATGGCCGTAGCAGTCTTCTCTTACGAGATGATGTACGCGGAACTTTCCATGCGTCTTCTTGCCTCAGAAGCCTGTGTTGATGCCCGTAAACTCAAAACTAAGGAGTTTAATGAGATGGATCTGCGAAGCATCTCTAATGCCGTCCAGAAACTTTCAAATTTGAAACTCTATATTAACGATTCTGGTTCAACGAACTTGATGGATATCCGTTCCTATTGCCGGAAACTAAAAGCCGAGCAGGGACTGGCGATGATTGTGGTGGATTACTTACAGATCATGCCAATGCACGTGAAAAAGCAAAACCGTGAACAGGAAATTGCAGAACTCTCACGTGGTTTTAAAATGCTTGCCAACGAACTTGAAATTCCTGTCGTTGCCCTTTCACAGCTTAACCGAACGGCCGCTTCACGTACTGACCGTAGACCTCAGCTTCAGGATCTTCGAGAATCAGGTTCCCTAGAGCAAGATGCTAACATCGTTTGTCTGATTCACCGTGAGGATTATTATGATCCTCAAACGCCGAAAAAAGGGATTGCTGAAGTTATTATCGCGAAGAACCGTAACGGTGAGCCTGGAACAGTCGAGCTCTCCTGGATTGGTTCACAGACTAAGTTCGCTGATCTCGCACCAGGTAAAGCTGAGTCGTAAATGATCTTTTCAAAGTTCAAGTGGAATCATTCTTCTCTTCTTGAATTAACTAAACCTAAAAAAGCTTATGTCTATTACCGGACAACCAGGATGAATCTCATCACTGGTTATCCGGAAGTTTATCCCATTAAAAGTTTCCTGACGCATTTAGAAGAAATTAAAATGCAGGATCATTTTTCCAGTCCTGTTGTCTTTCATCTTTATTACGAAATGGGGCTTTTACTGAATGGTCTTGGCCATACAGTGGACGATAACACCCCTCTTGCCATTGAAATTGAGTACGAAAAAGCAGCATTAAAAAAATATCCTAAGGCCCATCTAGCGTGTTTAAAACTTAAAACTCTCGAGCGTCCCAATTGGACTGAATATCGTGCGGCTTTTAATTACATTCAAGAAGAGCTCTTAAACGGTAATTGTTATCAGGTAAATCTCACTTATCCTTATGAGTTCACAACCGATGAAACTTACGACCCACGAGACATCTGCGATTTCTTCTTTTCTAGGAAGGGTGTAGGTGCCTATGGCCATGCCACTTTTCTTGGTGATGAAATGATTCTCAGTAACTCGCCCGAGTGCTTATTTCAGTTTCAAAACGGTGAGATGAGGACGATGCCGATTAAAGGCACAGTGAGGACACACGGCAATTGGAAGAAAGAATGGAAAGAGTTACTGAATAATGAAAAAGAAGAAGGTGAACTTAACATGATCACTGACCTCCTTCGAAATGATTTGAACCGACTGGAAAAACCCCAAGCACGAGTTTTAAAAGAAAGAATGCCTCTCATTGTTCCAGGTTTACTCCACCAGTGCTCGCTCCTCTCGGTTAAAATTGAAAAACCTCTATCACTTCTTAGAACGCTCGAGTCTTTATTTCCGGGCGGAAGCATTACCGGAGCTCCCAAAATAAAAGTAATGGACATTATTCAACGTACAGAACGTGCTCCCAGAGGTGTTTATTGCGGCTCTACGATCCTTTGTTGGAAAGGAAGAAAGAGTGCTAGTATCAACATCAGAACAGCTTCTTTGTCGATTGGAGATCGAATTTGGAGGTATGGCGCTGGTGGAGGAATTACTCTACTTTCTAAGGCCCCTCTGGAATACCAAGAGATGGAATCTAAAGTTCAGAGCTTTCTAACATTGCTAAAGACCCCAGGATATTAGTCGGAAATACTGTGATTTCATTTACTTGAAGTGAAATTCTCAAGAATAACCTAACATCGTCTTACATTTCATATTACCTTGATTGACTTTTATTTTGGTCAAAAGATACGCTTCTAACACCAATGGTTATCAAAACGGATTTAGATGACCTCACATTCAAGGAGCCAAGAATGACAACAACTCTGACCACTAACGGTCATGAAGAGAAAAACGGGAAGGTTAGCCTAGAAACTCTGGCTAAAATGACCGGTTTTCCAGTTGAATTGATCAAGGAAGAAATTTTTAAAGGTGAAGGCGAGGAGCAGGTCTCAATGAATGAGCTACGTGCGGCCATGCTTTCCTACATCGATACGACCATGCTAATGGATGACCAAAAATAAGAAAAACCCCCGCTGTGACGGGGGTTTTTTGTTTTTGGAGCTTCTGCAAAATACCATTCTTATCTGATATAAATTCTCTAGTAATACCAAACATTTAAGTTCATTTTTTTTATTCCGATACTTTATCCATACAGATTCTCTAGTTGTGAAGGTGTGTTATGGATTTAGCTACGGTCGTAGGTTTAGTTTTAGCTTCAGTGGCGATTGTCGGTTCCATTCTTTATGGTTCTCCACTTACGTTATTTATCGATGTTCCATCTGTTGGCATTGTAATAGGGGGAGTCATAGCAACGACCATGATTAAGTGGCCCCTTGAAACTTTGAAAAGCTTAGTCTCGATCTACTTAAAATCTATTTTTGCTACTTCGCCAGATCCCAAACTGATGATCGAGGAGATTCAGAAGTTAGCTGAAACTGCTCGCCGTGAATCAGTATTTGCCTTAGAAAAAGTTCCCGTAGAGGATAAGTTTCTGAAAAAGGCCGTAACACTTGCGGCCGATAACCGTCCACCTGAAGTGATTACTTCTATTCTTTCATTGGAAATAGCTGCCATGGAAGAACGTCATACTACAGGGGTTGATATACTTGAAGGTATGGGAGCAGATGGGCCAGCTTTCGGGATGATCGGAACATTGATCGGTCTGGTGCAGATGCTTGCAAACATGTCTGATCCGAGTGCGATTGGGCCGGCCATGGCGGTAGCTCTCTTAACCACTCTTTATGGATCTATTATTGCTAACGTTTTTACTATTCCGGTTGCGGCAAAACTTAAAGTTCGTTCAAAACAAGAATCTACTAAAATGAACATCATTGTGGCCGGGGTTCTTGGGATTGTCGCCGGTGAGAACCCGAGAGTGATTCGCGAAAAACTTGATTCTTTCCTTCCTCCTGATCAACGTCTGGTAGAAGATAAGAAGGAGTAGGATATGGAAGAGCAAAAATGTCCTCCCTGTAAACCAGGAGCTCCAGGATGGCTTGCAACGTTCTCAGATCTTTGTACGCTCCTTCTTACATTTTTTGTGCTTCTCCTTTCGATGTCTTCAACGGAAAAAGCTAAGTATGAAGCGGCCATCGGTTCTTTACGAAATGCTTTTGGCGGTAACGTCTTGAAGGCGGGAGAAGTCATGCGTTCTGGTAAATCACCCAGTGATGCTCCTACCATGATTGATTCAGAAGTGCCGGCCAAGCCATTTCCTATTGAGTTTCTGACCTCAGAAGGTCTACTTGATAAATATGAAATTAACCGCGAATCAGACACTCAACTTAACCAGCTTAAAAAAATGCTGGCCGATAATGAGTTAGTTGAATCGGCCAATGTGTATGAAATGCCTGAGACCATTCTGGTGAGAATGAAAGACAAGATCCTTTTCCAGAAAGGTTCAGTTGGAATTGATGAAATTAATATTCAGGTTTTTGACCGTTTAGTGAAAATGCTTAAAGAAAATAATTGGAATATTCTGGTTGAAGGCCATGCAGAGGCCGGTGAAACTTCTAGAACCGGACAAGACGCCTATGCTCTTTCAAGTGAACGAGCTATGGCGGTTTCAAAATCACTCTTACAAAGAGGGATTTCTGCAGACAGAATCACTACTATCTTTTATGGTGACTCACGTCCTCTAGAGAAAATTAACGGAAAAATTTCAGACCGGCGTGTGGAATTTGTTCTGAAAAAATCAGATTTAAGAGTTGAAGGACGCAAAGTCGAGGCCCAGTAATGGAGTTTGTTGAATTTTCCTGGATAAGCGGAGGATCTACATTTAAAG
>JAEYUK010000087.1 GCA_023432655.1 Pseudomonadota bacterium
GGCACACTCATAATCCTACTCTCAGAATATTTAACGATGGAACCATTTTCATTAATACCGGTACCTGGACCAGAATGGTGAACCTGGATCTGGGCCAATGGAATAATGGCAATGCTCTTACCTATGCTAAGGTTTTAGTTAAAAAACTAGATTACGAAATAGAAGATTTTGATAAGTACGTCGAAGTCGATCTTAAGTACTGGATGGGGATTAATAATCTTCCGTACTCCGAATACCACTAAAGCAAGCTGTGAATTTTTTCAATTAATTTTTGTGAATGAAACGGATAGGAGATGAGGTGATTCACTCCTAGTCGTGCTGCCAGAGTCAAGGTGTGAGAATCTTTTCCATCCGCGAAGACAAGAAAGCTCTTCTGTGACTGAAGAGAATCAATCATTTCAGAGCTAAATTTCTGAGCAGTGATGAGAACGATAAAATCTTTTCTCTGCTTCATCAGAGTGAGAGCTTCGTCAGTCTTCACTGCTTCAATGACGTGAAAAAAACCATTCTTAGTCAGCATCTCCCGAAGCAAGGAGCGAAAGTGTTCGTTTTCATCGCAAATCAGGATGGGATTTGGGTAGTTCATTAGTAAATTATAGCAGTCAGCTACTCATCTGCAAATGTCTAAGCTCTTGTAAATCCAGATTTTTAGAGGTTAAGACAGATTTTTTTAGTCGGACATAAACCCGATAATATTTTTAAAAAGACCATTAAGTTCGTTTTTTGTTCTCCGAAAAGCCTTCTGACTGCCACATACGTGACTAGTCTTTAAAAAATTCACTTAAGCAGGAAGCTTATCTAGTCTCTCAAGGGTTGAGAACTGATCATCAAGGAAAGATGAGGGTATAACCAAGGAGGATTTCATGGGTTTCCGTATCAACACAAACGTCTCTTCAATTGCTGCTCAAAGAACTTTGGGTATCAACAACAGAGAATCAGAAAGCAACCTCGCTAAATTGTCTTCAGGCTCAAGAATTACAAAAGCCGCTGACGATGCTGCAGGGCTTGCGATTTCTGAAAAACTAAAATCAAACATCCGTTCATTGAAACAAGCTGATCGTAACGCCAACGACGGTATTTCGATGGTACAAACTGCTGAAGGCGGTTTAAACGAAGTGTCTTCTATCTTAACTCGTATGCGTGAACTTGCAGTACAAACAGCTTCAGATACTGTAGGGGACGTAGAGCGCGGTATGACTAACATGGAATACCAAAACCTTAAGCTGGAACTTGATCGTATTTCACAAGTGACAGAATTCAACGGTAAGAAACTTCTTAACGGTGATGGCGAGCAATATGAGTTCCAAATTGGTGCAAACAATGATGCATTCCAAGATAGAATTTCATATGACGCTTCTCAAGTGAACTCTCGTCTTGAAAGCCTTGGTGTAGACAGCCTTGATGTATCATCAAAGGCCGGCTCTCAAGAGTCTTTACAAGCCCTTGACTCAGCGATTGAGAAAGTATCTGGTCAACGCGCTTTCCTAGGTGCGATTCAGAACAGATTAGTCTCAACTTCTAACAACTTGCAGACTAACGTAGAGAACTTATCAGCTGCTAACTCACGTATCCGTGACGTAGATTACGCTGATGCAACTGCAACTAAAGCGAAAAACGACATTCTAAGCGCTGCAGGTACTTCGGTTCTTGCTCAAGCGAACATGAGTGGTCAGAATGCTCTTAAACTTATTGGTTAATACTCTCTCATACCCTGCATTTAAGTGAACAAAGGGGACCCACCGAAAGGTGGGTCTTCCTTTTTTTTGTTTTAGTAAAATTATGATTTAAATCAGATGAATCAAACCATTCTAGTGGTAATAATTGGACAACTTTCTTAAAGGAGCATCCATGACTACTAAAATGAGGGCAGCGGTTTTTGTTGAGCCAGGTCGCATTGAACTAACAATGAAACCTATTCCTGATGTCGGACCAAATGATGCTTTAATTCGCATCACCACCACCACTATCTGCGGAACAGACATTCATATTCTTAAAGGTGAGTACCCTGTGGCCAAAGGGCTAACCATTGGACATGAGCCAGTTGGGGTGATTGAAAAATTAGGAAGTGCGGTTAAAGGTTATAAAGAAGGCCAGCGGGTTATCGCAGGGGCCATCTGCCCAACTTTTACTTCTTACGCGAGCCAAGATGGATCTCCCTCTCAGGATGGAAGTTATCTTGAGGGGAAATGTTCTTGCCACGGCTATAAGGCCACGGCCGGTTGGCGTTTTGGCAACATGATCGATGGAACTCAAGCTGAGTACGTTCTTGTTCCGGATGCTCAGGCCAACTTAGCTCCAATTCCTGATGGGTTAACTGATGAACAAGTTCTGATGTGCCCGGATATTATGTCGACGGGTTTTAAGGGGGCGGAAAACGCGAATATTAAAATTGGCGACACCGTAGTAATTTTTGCCCAAGGGCCCATTGGTCTTTGCGCTACTGCCGGTGCCCGTCTCATGGGGGCCACTACCATCATTACCGTAGATGGAAACGATCAGCGCCTGGCCATTTCTAAAAAGATGGGGGCCGACGTTACTTTAAATTTTAGAAACGTTGATATCGTGGAAGAAGTGATGAAACTCACTGGCGGACGGGGAGTGGACGCTTCCATCGAAGCACTAGGGACGCAGTCAACATTCGAACAGTGTCTACGAGTGTTGAAGCCTGGGGGAACTCTTTCTAGCCTAGGAGTTTACTCTGAAGATCTAAAAATCCCGCTGGGAGCTTTTGCTGCAGGTTTAGGGGACCATAAAATCAATACCGCTTTGTGCCCCGGCGGTAAGGAGCGCATGAGACGACTCATTAATGTGGTGGAGTCTGGAAGAGTGGATTTAGGACTTCTAGTTACTCACCAGTATAAATTAGATGATATTGTGGCGGCCTATGATTTATTTGGGCATCAGCGAGATGGTGTTTTGAAAATTGCGATTAAGCCTTAAAGAATAAAGTGAGGACCGTAAGGTCCTCACTCCTTATGATTAAAAAATCGCATCAAACCAAGGCTTCTTCTCTCGCTCATCGCAATCCGAAACCCATAGGTGTTTAACTTCCAGATAAGACTTAAGGCCTTCTTCTCCCATCTCACGAGAAAGACCTGACTCCTTATAACCGCCAAACGGCATTCCAGGATTAAGTAGGTGGTACTCATTAATCCAGACAGTTCCTGTTTCAAGTTGTCTTGCGACTTTCATGGCGTGGGCCTGATCCTTTGACCAAACTGCTCCCGCAAGCCCGAAGACGGATTTATTGGCGAGTTTAATGGCCTCGTCTTCGTTCTTAAAAGGAGTGATAGCAAGAACGGGTCCGAAGATCTCTTCATTAAAAATAGTATTATCAGGAGTCACTTCAAAGAGAGTGGGTTGAATGTAATAACCTTTATCAAACTCACCACCAGTTAAGCGCTCTCCACCTGTGAGAAGTTTTGCTCCTTCTTGTTGGGAGACTTTAATATAGTTCATGATCGTATCAAATTGCTTTTTACTAATAACCGGACCATAGCCTGTGGATGGATCATTTGGTAGTCCCACTTTCACATCTTTGATGCGCTTAAGAAGTGCCTCTTTGAAGGCAGGATAAATACTTTCATCCACGAAAAGTCTGGTACCAGATGAGCAGATTTGGCCTGAGTGATAGAGGAAAGCAAAGAGAGCGCCATCTACCGCTATTGAAAGATCAGCATCTTTTAAAACGATATTGGCCGATTTTCCACCTAGTTCAAGGGAGAGCTTCTGAAGGTTTCTCCCAGCTTGCTCCATGATCTTCTTACCAACTTTTGTGGAGCCAGTGAAAGCAACCTTACGTATTTTGGGATTATTTAAAAGGCGATCACCTTCTTTCGCCCCACCGGTAATGATATTTACCACACCTTTAGGAAGACCTGATTCTGAAATGATCTCAGCAAGAATCCCGGCCGTGACGGGAGTTTCTTCTGCGGTTTTAAGAACAGTGGTGCAACCTGAAGCGATGACTGGTCCAATCTTCCAGGCGGCCATAAGA
>JAEYUK010000112.1 GCA_023432655.1 Pseudomonadota bacterium
CACCAAAGAAGGTCAGATCGCGGCCAGGAACAGCCACCCACATCACGTTGGAAAAATTTTTATCCAAAGAAATGCCCACTCCATCATGAGGATACTGAGCGCGCAGATCCGGATCAACTTCCGAGCAAGGAATCACTTGAGGGTAACTAGATCGGTAGTCCTTACAAAGACCATGGATATAGGTAAAGCCGTGACCAGGAGAGCCTCCCTCTTCACCACTTTGGAGTTTCCATTGAGTTCCCGTGCAGTACTCAAAATAAGTAGGAAAATGATCCTCGTAAGCGGCAGACGCCATAGAGGACAGCATAACAAATGAAACTGATAGGATTAATTTATTCATAGGCGCATTTTATCTCTTTTTTTAAGCAGAAGAGGCAAGCTTGAAATAATTACATTTGGCACTAAATATGCACTTTTATTGGGATGCCAGGAGGTAGTTATGAATAAGGAAGACCTAAAAAATAAGTTTAAAAACGTTAAAGAGACGGTAAAGGAGACTTTTCACAAAGATACCGGCAATACCGATGTGGAAAATATTAAAACCGACCTTAAAAACCGCGATTACTCAGGGGCGATGGACAAGGTAAAAGATAAAACCGGATTCACATCTCACAAAACTGATACGGTTAAGCCCGACATTAATCGCAAAGTTTCTTAAGCACAGGAAGGCCAAGTGCCTTCCTAATTGCTATGATAAGGGATGCTCAAGCTTTTTAGATCAACCTATCCCATCTTTTTAGGATACATTAGTGTCGGATTTGTTTTCGGTGTGGTTGCCACCACCTCTGATCTCTCCATAACCTATACCATTTTAACAAGTATTTTTATCTATGCTGGTGCGGCACAATTTTTATTAGTGAATGCACTTAAAGTAGGGATGCCTCTCTATGACATTTTTATTTCAATATTTCTTTTAAATATCCGCCACATTTTTTACTTTAAACCCTTGGAAAAAATCTTCGCGAGATCCGGTCCAAAAAAATGGTACTCCGTTTTGGCCCTGACCGATGAAAGCTTTGCTCTTCTTTCTGGAATTGATGTAAAAAAGGAAGATACCCACAAGATTATCGGTATTAATCAAATCTACTGGGTAAGTGGAACGATTCTCGGTTCTCTTCTTGGAAGTTATTTTACTCCACAAATCGAAGGACTGGATTTTTCTCTACTCGCCTTATTCATGGTGCTCTTTATTGAGAAATTAAAAATCAAAAAAGATCTAGGAACGATATCTCTCGTGGCCATCTTTTGTTTGGTTGCCTGGTTTGCCGTTCCTCCGCATGTTTTTTTGATTATCGCTATAACTTCCAACCTCCTGATAAGTCATTTAATGGAAAGGAGCAGCCATGGATAATTATCTTTTAACTGCACTTTTATTAGGCGCTCTGGCCACCATCCTTCCACGAATTGGTGGAGTGTGGCTTTCCAAAAGTCCTCTTTTCTCTAAGCTCAATGAGGAGACACTTTCTCGCCTTTTCCCCTTAATCATTCTGTTTGTTTTACTGTTTAAAGAAATAGCATCGGCTTTAAATAACGATACAGAAAAAGGCTTAATGACATTCGTTGGGTTAATCTTTGTGGCCCTTCTCCATATATGGAAGAGAAGTATGTTCCTTTCAGTCATTGGGGGAACGCTTGGTTACATCATCTTACTGAGACTTCTCTAATATTTTTTTAGCTTTCTTTCTAGAACCTCTTTCAACACTCTGGCGTTATTGTACTCTTCATCACGAGCGCTATAAAGTAAGGTCAGGTTCATTTTACGGGCGAGCTTCGCTATCTCTTCCAGTTTTTCTTTGGCTTCAGGAGTGCGCAGTTCTTTCAGGTATTCAGCTTTAAACTCTTTCCAGTGTTCCCGGTCATGCCCGAACTTTTTTCTAACCTCAGCACTAGGGGCCAACTCTTTTATCCACTCATCTAAAGACAGTTCTGATTTTTTTATTCCTCGTGGCCAAAGACGGTCAATTAAGAGACGGACTCCATCGCTTTTCTCGGGTGTTGAATAGACTCGTTTGATTTGAATCATAATGCCTCCTGTTTAAAAGGAGGAATGCAATAAAAGGACCAGAGGGCACATATAAGAAAAATGGCGGAGATGGAGAGATTCGAACTCTCGAACGGATTTCTCCGTTACACGCTTTCCAAGCGTGCTCCTTCAACCGCTCGGACACATCTCCTTCCAACGGTGAGGAAAATAAATTAACAACTTGCGTGGACTTTGTCTTCTCGCATTTTAAGAGAAAATGATATGCGGCGCATCGCCGGACTAGTCAACAATACATTCGATAGGGGATTCGATATCTCCGTTTACCAATACGCCTTTGTGGGCGATATAGCGGGAATTATCAACATCCTGGTGAATAACAGCTTTGGTGAGGAGAAGTTTATAGCGTAGAGGTGCTTCTTTATATTTGAATGTGATCGAATTATTTGAAACTTTTTCGATCTTAATTGGATTTGTTCTGCTTCGGTTAAAGCTAGGATTTTTAGTTTGTAAGTTTCTTAAGGAAAATGAGCCTACCGCATCCGAGTGGCAAATCACAATATTGGCCTTAGTCAGATCTAAATTTGTAGAAATCTCCGCTTGGACAGAAAAAACCATAAGCGCACTAACAGCTAGTAATAATACTTTCATAACTGCTCCTTAATATTTTCGGAAAATCTAGCACGATTTAATTTCAGAAGGTGAATGTTTGAATTTTTTTCAGACTAGGCCTTAGGACGGTAGCCTGTTCTGCGTTCCCGGAAAAACTGCGAAAGAAGTTTCGAGCATTCAAAATGCTTAATCCCTCCAAGCATGGCAAATTGATGATTTAAGCGTTTATCTTGGTGCAAATGATAACCTAAACTTAAGGCCCCACCTTTTGGATCGTAGGCACCAAACACACATTGCTTCACTCTTGCCTGAACCATCGCTGTTAAACACATCGGACAAGGTTCCAAAGTTACATACAAAGTGCAGTCAGAAAGACGCCAATTTTGAAGCTTTTTCGCCCCCTCAATGAGGGCCAGAATTTCAGCGTGGCCGGTAGGATTGAAATGGCTTTCTTTGAGGTTATGTTGCTTAGAAAGGATGTCACCTTCAGGAGATACCAAAACCGCTCCTACCGGAACTTCCTGGGCCCGATAGGCGAGTTCTGCTTCTTCTAAGGCCAGACCCATATACCATAAGTGGTCAGAGACCGTGAGTTTCATTGTCATGATTTAAGATTGGCGGCAAATTTATTTCGTACTTTGATCTTTTTACTTTCGTTCCAATAGTTCGTCAAAAACTTAAGTCTTTGCCGCTGCTCAAGATCCGAATTAATAAATTTAACTCCATAAATAATGGAACGACCGATAATTGGTTCACGTTTAGAGCGGATTTCTGCCATTAGTGTGAAACTTTGATTCAGAATTTCAACACTCACAAGAATCGGATGACCGGCAGGAATATTATTAAAAAGTTCCAGGCAAGCGGCTCCCCGACGAAGATCCGAAAGTCTCCCTCGGTGTTGTTTCCCATCCACTTCTACCCAGCAGCGGATATCAGCGCGGAACCGAAAATCATACTCCCACCAATGAAAACGCGGGTAATAAAGCGGTGAAGAAACAATATAGCAGGCGATAGCGAGAAAAAATAAACTAATCAGGAACAAGCTTCCCACCATGGGATTTTTCAACACGAGATAGTTTCGGCTCATTGAAACCAGGTAATAAATGGCAAAAATCACCGACATGTTCC
>JAEYUK010000274.1 GCA_023432655.1 Pseudomonadota bacterium
GTTACATAGAGCCCGGTTGAGAGAATTAAAACATCTTGAAGAACTGTCTTAACTTTCAGCCGTTCTTTTTTCCCGGCCGCATAATCCACTAACGCCAGGATATCCACCCGATCTCCCGGTTTCAATAAACGAGAAACAGCCTGGTTTTCGGTTACCTGAATCGAGAGAGCGCGTTTACCAATAGAAATCTGTCTCGATAGACCAGATTGTGAACCCGGATAAGTCACGCGGGGAACAGTGATCTGTTCGCCTTTTTTGATTGGTACTGCCGCAATTGTATTATAGAGATCTTCCACTCTTTTGAAGTGACCGGGCATTTGAAACTTCGAAGGAATGTTCACCAATTGAACTTTTCTATCATCGATAATTTCCAACTCTTTAATATCTTCTTTAGCGATAACCACCGGTGTTTGGTTACCGTAATCACTTTGAAGTTCAGTTTCACGACTGGAAATATATGACCAGATCATGGCCACTGCAAGGCCAGCTAAAATTAAACTAGTAGTAAAGGCGCGACTATTCATTGTTCATCCTAAACTTTGAATGGATTTTCGATAACTTAATAATATCAGATTTTTGAGAAGGTGGAGAAAAAGTCCTATTTTACCTACTGAGCAATCGTACAGCTTTCCCGGGCAAGCAGCATTTTGAAATCTGTATCTGTGTGATCAGGTATAGTATGAACCGCCGTTTGGGACTTTCGATAATAAGTCTGACCACATAAACCATAAACCGTACCGACTCTCAGATAGAGGGTGGTATCCTGAGTGTAAGGCTCCTCACATTCGTCTTGGGGTTTATCTTTAAAAGGAATACTTATTTTATAACAAGGCATTACAGGTTCCTCGACACTGCCGCTGGCAAACTTACTCCTCCACCCGATGTAAAACATTCCAAACATTTTCCAATTCTCCTGGGCCACTTTCGGTCCAGGCATGTAGGGATTATTTTGAATTCTATAGTAAAAGTAGGAACGAGTTATTTTTTGCTGATTGATCGAACCATTGATTGAACTGGCAAATCCTCCAATCACTGAATAGATAGTCAGGATCAAAGGAATGAACACAATAAGTTCGATCAGGGCCTGACCTCTTTGATCTGTTTTGAGCCGTGCCATCTTTAGCATCCGTTATCAAATAAGGTGGTGTCTTCAATGGCTCTACACTGATTTGCTCCAGTAACGGCAAAACAAACCCGAAAGGCGCACTCGGCGCGGGTTGGTTCTTTACCAAGGAAGGACTCAGAAACCATCTCTAGTTTCTCTCCCCCCGTGATTCTTCCCATGATGTCCATCTTCAACTGAAACTCTGTTTTCGCACCGACGGTTAAATACTCAGAGGGCGGCATCGTCTCACTAATTCGGTTAATGACCAGATTTGAATTAGGAACATCAAAAACACTTAAATTATAAATCGCGAACACATCCTTGGCCCTTTGGTCGGCTTCGGCGGCAGCGGCCATAGGCATGTTCAAATTGCTGTCACCAGTTAAGTAAACCCGACTGGCCATGAAGGTTGCGTAGTGAACGAGGTAACCGGTGGCATAGTTAAGCGAGGGCGAAAAAACCAACATGATTAAACTTACCCCGAAGGCGAAGGTAAGAATAAATTCGACAGTGGATTGACCTTTCTGGTTAGTTTCCATTTGGGTAACCGTTTAACGGACCAAAAAATCGGGTGCCGTTTTCCTGTTGGTTATAATATGAGGGATGGGTTGCCCCTTCTCTCGTGTCTTTTGGTGGATCTTGATCATTTTCTCCAGGGAAATAAGCATGTCGATAGGAAAATTCATTTTGCTGCTTAATTTTTTTTCCCAATTCTCCCTGCGGCCCAAAAAGTCTTTTGAAAATTTCACTATTATAAAAAGTTAAGGCCAGTGAAAGTGCGACCACAATCAGAAGGATGTATTCCACCAATGTTTGTCCTTTCTCCGACTTTAATTCCATAGGGTCCTGCCTAAAAGCATCCACGCCAGGAGAATCACGGGAGCATAACTAAAGCGGGATTTAATGGTTGCTTTAATTCCCTCCCAATAACGATTCACCAGGTATGCCTTAAGTTTACCACTGTTTAGGGAAATCCTATAAAGTAACAAAATAGCCCCGGTAATGACTGTACTTACAATGAGCTTTTCAAAATAAGGTAAATGGAATTCAAGGGGAGTTATGAGAAACAATGATGCCAGGAACTTAGAATCTCCTGCCCCCATGATATTAACGAGGTAAAGAAAAAAACCCACCACAATAAAACCGATCGGAAAAACAAAAACTTCCCAGCTAAATCGATAGATATCCGGAAGAAATAGATAAAAAGCTACGGCCAACAAACAATTGAGAAGGAGCCATTTATTAGAGATCTTACATGTTTTAAAATCAACCCAGGCGACGATCAGCAACTCGCAAAGAATTAATAGAAAGATACCATTCATGGCTATTCCCCGCCACGATAGGAGTTGTAATAACCGTCCCGCCAGCACTCAGTAGGGCAAACCCCAACTGTTAAGTGAGTTGAAAGAACATGGGTAATTCCACCCATCGAATCTCTAAAAAAATCTGTGAATCTGTTGATGATACTAAAACCGAGGATAATGGCGAATGCGAGGATAAAGATATACTCAACAGTAGCTTGTCCGCAATGAAACCATTTCATTGTGAAATGCTACCATGATCAAAAACATAGGCAAGGCTTTTTAAGCCTCGCCTATTAATTGAAAAGATCGCTTTGAATTTTATCGCGTGTACCTTGCATAACTGAACCAAGAATACCACCCTCTCCATCTTCGCCGAAGAGTTGTTTCGTAATGGCCCCTTTAAACTTAATAACGATGGCCGCTGCCACAGCTACGAGTAGAATGTACTCCGTAGAGGTCTGCCCGCTCTCGTCTTTAAGGTATGCAACTATCTTGTCCTTCATAAATCCCCCTCAAAGGAGCAATCTGCCGGATTGCTGAAGATCTTATCGACTCTAGTTGTAGAAAACTTTAGGTTTTCTTCCTACAAAGCTGAGCTCATTATAACACAATAAGTCATTTAATTGGTTAAATTCCTCTTGCTTTTATAATTATCTGTAATTAATCAGTTTTTTTTAGAAGATGGCCTTTAAAAAACTAAACTTGCCTCTAACCATGGGTAGGAAATTAGGCTATAATTGTAAGTGGGTCCGGGGCGAAGCCATAAAGTTTCGCCCCTACGATTTTATTTTCGGGAGCGGTCCCTGATCATGGTGTGCAAGCTTGCCTGGCTTAGTATTAGGTCAGAATGTGAGAAGCCTAAAGTGATTACTAATTGCGCCCACCTAGTTTTCTAGGGGCGCGAAACCGTATTAAGCCTTCCCCCGGACCTTTTTCTTCTCTCTTCCCCTCTCATATTTGTCTTGACGATACTGGCCTAAAACCAAACAATTAAACTATGGATATGATTAACGTTAACGACTATCAAAATGTTTCTTGGATCGAAAGCCTGGCACTTGAAGAAGTGAACATGGAAGAGTCAGGTATTATCCGGTTTAATGACCATTTAAATACTCAGCAACTTTTAGAAGAATCCTCGCTCAATTTCGTGAATAAACTTAAAGATCGTTTTGAGTTCTATGTTTCTCTTTTTAATCAATATCGTAGTAACCGTGATACTTCTCGTGCGATCAAAGTCTTTCGTATTTCCAATACGGTCAATGACTTCATGCTCTTTCGAAATTCTTTAAAACTCATCATTGCCCGTCGTTCGGTAGATGTTGTGAGTATTGGATTCCTTTCAAATAATGGCGGACTCTTTGCTGGTCGCCTGGCCAATGAAAATCAATCGATCCATGCTATCCACGAAATTAAGGCCCACGTAGGACCGTTTAATACCATCAGTTGGAGATTTCAGGGTGAACCGGTGGAAGTCGAAGCATTGGTGAAATACTATTTAACAGAATTTGTTAAAAACTCTTCTCGCTAATTTTCTACCAATCGCTTGTGTGTAAAATCTAACGACTCTTCAATTGTCGGCATTTGCAAATTGAGAAAGTCTTCCACGTTTGTTGTGGCCAGCTGAAATTTATAGGAGCTGGAATCACTCTTAGGCTCAGAGGGAAAATTTCCATTGCCCTTCTGGATCAGGGATTCATCTTTTTTGAATTTGGCAGCATAAAGTTTCGCAAATTCATATCTTGTCATCATATTGGTTGTACCGACATGAAATAAGCGATTAGTAACATTTTGCTTTATTGTCTCAAGTAATATCTTGGCCATGATTTGCACATCCAGAAAACCAGTACTCACAAAATCATCTGCGATGACCGGAATGTTCTGAGATAAATTCAACTGCAGACATTCAAACCAGTTTGGATGAGAGGGATTAAATCCCCTTCCATAGAGAGGAGCGCATCTTAGAATAAGATAGTTTAAGCTCGAGCGCTGAATATAAAACTCCGTTGAAGAAACAGTATTGCCATAGACTGTCGTAGGGAAAGGCGTCTCGCCCTCGTGATAAAGAGGATTGAGTCCACTCATGACAAACGCCGATGAGATATAAATAAACTTAGAAGAATTTCGCTCAGAAGCTTTACAGCAATTCACAGCCCCAGCGTAGTTTAAGGTGTCAGCTTTTTTGGGATAAAGCTGGCATTCTTTTAATGAACTCATCCCTACTGCATAGATAGTAATATCAGGATTCACGTAGGAAGTGATTCTCGTCACATAATCTTTTTTTAAAACATCACAGGGGATACAGGTGACACCAGGAATGCTAACGGGTGTCTTGAAATAAGTACCGACAACTCGAAATTCGTCTTTTAGAGCTTCCAATAAATTGGACCCCAAAAAGGAGGAAACTCCGAAGATCAGTATAGTTTTTTTCATGGAATTTATTCTAGCACGGGGATAAAAAAAAGAAACCTTCCCCCATTCGGGGGAAGGTTAGTGGGTGATTTCTTAACCTAATAGTTTCAAAGCAAAATTTGGAGCCTGATTCGCTTGGGCCAGTACTGAAACACCTGCCTGGGAAAGAATGTTATTCTTTGCCATATCAGCTGTCTCGGCAGCGACGTCTACATCACGAATCCGAGAATTGGCCGCGCTAAAGTTCTCTTCTGTAATGGCAATTGTGCTACTTGCCGATTGCAGACGATTCTGTAGGGCACCCAAGTTGGCACGAGTTCCATTGATTCGTACCAAAGCATCATCCAGTTTCGACAAAGATAGCTGTGCTCCCTCTTTGTGTGCGATGTTCTCACCAGTGAGACCAAGGCTTTCAAGAGTTGTGTCAGTGCTGGTCGAATCATACTTGATTCGGTCGTTTGTTGGATCGTTGTGGATCCCGACCTGAATCTCGACCATACCACCGGTACCATCAAGAAGTTTTCTGCCGTTGAATTCTGAACCTTTTGAAATTCGTTGAATTTCTTCAAGGAGGTTCTGGAATTCAATGTTCGAAAAACCTCTTTCAGTATCGCCCACAGTATCAGAGGCTGCCTGGATAGAGAGCTCTCTAAGGCGAATAATGATGTTGGATATCTCGTTGAGCGCGCCTTCTGCTGTCTGAATAAGTGATACGCCATCATCTGAGTTCCTTTTCGCTTGTCTGAGTCCTCTGATATGGCTTTTCAGTTTTTCACTGATCGCCAATCCAGCTGCATCGTCCGACGCGCGAGTTATCCTTTCACCACTGGATAGCTTCCTAAGGTTACTATCCAAGTTATTCTTCGTAATTCCTAGAGCACGCTGAGCTGCAATGCTCGAGATATTTGTATTTATTCTTAAACCCATAATTTAGTCTCCTGTAAGCATTCTGAACCTCCATGTTCGTTTGTGAACTTCATGTTCACATGTGTTGTTGTTAATTAAAAAAACTAACCTATCCACTACTTGTTAAGTACACCCACTACAAGTTTTGCAGGATTTCGTTTTACATCAGTCTCTTAAGGCCTAAGCCTCAGGGATTTTTATTATCCCTGAGCAGCGGCATTAATAAGGCTTAAGGCGTTAGTTGTAGACTGGTTCGCCTGAGCTAATACTGAAGTACCTGCTTGCATTAGGATGTTTGTTCTAGTCATTTCAGAAGTAGCTGCTGCAATGTCAGTGTCACGAATACGTGAGTTAGCTGCTGACAAGTTTTCGTTACTGATCTGAATGTTGTTAATGGTCGACTGAAGACGGTTCTGAAGAGCACCGAAGTCAGCTCGAATACCAGAAACGTTCTGAATTGCTTGGTCGATTGCTGCCAGAGAGTTCTGAGCAGAAATTTTATCCGACACTGAAGCTAGATTCAGACCAAGAGCTGCTACGTTAACGTCTGCTGAAGATGCATCGAACGTTAAGCGGTCAGACATTGGGTCGTTTCGAGTACCAATTTGAATGTCGAATACAGATCCAGTTCCGTTAAGAAGTGGTACGCGGTTAAACTCAGTTGAGTTTGCGATACGATCTACTTCAGACATGAGCTGTTCAAATTCAACGTTTAGGAATTTACGCTCTGTTGGCCCGATAGTATCAGAAGCCGCTTGCACTGCTAGTTCGCGAAGACGAATCATAATGTTTCCGACTTCAGCTAATGCACCTTCAGCGATCTGCACTAAAGACACACCGTCTTGAGCGTTTCTTTCCGCTTGGCCGAGACCGCGGATTTGTGCTTTTAAATTTTCTGAGATTGCGAGACCTGCAGCATCATCACCAGCGCGGTTAATTCTGCTACCAGATGACAATTGCTCTAACACTTTCTGTTGAGCACCACGTGTTTGACCTAAGTTTCTTTGCGCGTTAAGCGACGAAACGTTAGTGTTAATCCTTAAACCCATAAATCCTCCTTGATTGGGTTTCACTCATTCTCGAATCCATGAGAGAGAGCGATGATGACCTTGCTGGCCGTCATGCATAACTTTTCGACAACACAGCAAAAGACTTGAGTTTGAATGTAAAAAAATTCGACAGAAGGTAAAAAATGGGTTCAAATTATTGAAATTACGGAGATTTCATTATGGGCAAAATTTTCCCCCAGATAAAAACCTTAAAAGAAAAACCTGAACTTTTTCCGGCGGCATTGAAATTAATCGAAAGCTCCTTCAAGTATCAGTCTCCGGATTCCTTCAAAGTGGATTTCGCTCCATTGATTGATTCCTCTAATCACCATAACTGCTTCATTCTGATAGATGAGAATGACAATGTACTTGCTCACATTGGTGCAAAAGAAAGAACTCTCACTCTGAATGAAAAAAAATATCCCATCATTCTTTTAGGCGGCATCGCCGTAGATGAGAAAAAGCGCGGAGAAGGTCACTTTCAAACATTGTTTAATGATGTGCTTGCAACGAAAAGATCAGATGCCGCTTTTTTCTTACTCTGGAGTGATCTGGAAAAGCTCTATAATAAATTCGGATTTTATCTCTGTGGATCTCAGTATGAATTTACCGGCGGGCTACAAAATCCGCTCTTAGAGACAACGACTTTTCAGGCGCTATCGGACTCTGAAAAGAAACAAATCAAGTCGCTTTACCAGACTTCTTTTGCCAAAGAATATCTCACTGTTGACCGCACAGATGAAGACTGGAACCTCATTGAAAAAGTAACCAGTGCTCAACTCCATGTAAACCGCAGCGGTCCGGGAATCGTAGATTACTACTTTAATAATAAGGGCCAGGACCTGCCGGGAATCATTTATGAATACGGCTCCAGCATCCCTTTAAATCAATTTATAGAAGAGATTGGAACTCACGGAAGGGTCTGGATGGGAAAGGAACTTCTTCCTACGGAACATCAGCAGTATCAATTTTTTATGGGAACGGGAGACTTAAAACTTTTCACAGAGTTCATCCGGGATTTCACACAAGAAAAAATACAAATACAAAACATCAATCTGATGAAGCAGGAAGTTTATTTTAACTATAACGAAGAACTTCATGGTTTAGATTTGCAGGATTTTTTAAGAGGAATTTTTGGGCCAGGAACCTTTGAGGAGCTGGAACTGCCTACTCTCTTTATCAGCGGCTTAGATAGTATTTAGAATTTTCGAAGGAGTGCTATTCGCCCCATCATATAG
>JAEYUK010000276.1 GCA_023432655.1 Pseudomonadota bacterium
CGATAGGGGCAATCTCCGCAAAAACATCGGCCGACTCTGCTTCAAAACGATGGGCCAGACCAAAAGGGACACGAACTCCAAGTTCTATCTCATCTGAAAACTCCATCCTTCCCCCTACTCCATAATAAAAATCCAGAGGATGAATATCATTAAAATAAAAGGCCCCTTCTTTATGAAGAAGATAATCAGAATGGATACTAAAGGCCTGTCCCTTACCCATTGACCAGGCCATACCAGCATCTACTGCACGTGAGGAATCCAGCCAGTATTTCCCATTTAGTCCTGTTGGATTACCTATCGAAATTCCTATTCCTTTTTCATTGGCCCACGAAGTAAAACTCAAAAGTGCAAAACAAAGAATAAAAAAATATTTCACAAGAACTCCTTTAAATAACACACGCACTATTATGATCAATGAAAACTCAATGTCAAAACCACTTGAGAAATTTATCTAATCCGTGTTCAATGGATCATGGGTCTTAGAAACATACTTCTCGCCATATCGTGCATCATTATAGGCTTTTGCCTGAGTCTATATTTTCAAAACGAGCAGGAAACAAGCTCCATGAATTGGGACGAACACAGAGGAATACAGGCCAACAATGATACCTCCCGTTCTCTTGAAGAATTTAATCAAAAAATTCTCCCTTACGATTTGGAAGTTTTGATCCGGGAAATTTTTGAGAGCAATCGCTTTACCGGCGAAAAGACCCGGATCATGGAAATTGGCGCCAGTAATGGTCGCCTTTTGATGGAAATCAGAAGGAAGTTCCCTGAAGTAGAGCTTTATGGCATTCATTCCAGACAAACACACACTTTTTATCGCCGTGAAAATTATATTTCAGACGCCATTAAGTTTAGACTTTTTTCAAAGCAAGAACTCGAAGAGGTCAGTTTGCCTTATCTGGTCTTCAAGGATCTGGATTTTGGCGAACAGATTCCCTACTCGGCCAATAAGTTTGATCTGATTTTCACCTTCGGATTCATCAAGCATGTGAAGTATAAATTTGAACTTTTCAATGAAATTCTGAGAGTCCTTAAGCCATCCGGAATTTCCATCCACACTGAGATGGAAGGACTTCAAATGTACTATCAGGGTCTTGCTCTAGACCTCAACGATGCCTGGATAGAAATGAGAAGACATGGGATAGATATAAAACACTTAGAAGATCCAAAAAGCATTATTTTTCGAAAAACAGAAGAAATGACTTTCCCAGTCACTCCTCATCGCCCAATCAAAGAAAATAAAAGCAATGTGGGACCGGACATGGGATATACACTGAACTTTTAACTGCGAACAAAAAAAAGGCCCTCCCTCATCTTTCCTGATGAGAGAGGGCCTCTGACAGAAAAACCTAGCTTCCGCAGCTTACGCAGTCTTCAGGGTTGTCCAGAGAACAAACCATCGCCGCTTGCTGGTCCGCCGATGAACGAACTGCTGTTTCTTTAATTGTGAACTTAATCGCATCAACTGCTGGACGAGTTCTTAAGTAGTACATACCAGTCTTAAGTCCAAGCTTCCAGGCCGTGAAATGAAGAGATGAAAGTTTACCGAAGTTAGTATCTTCCATGTGAACGTTAAGGGACTGTGATTGGTCGATATACGCACCACGATCAGCGGCCATCTCAAGAATCGACTTCTGCTTAATTTCCCAAACAGTTCTGTAAAGCTCTTTAAGGTCTGCAGGGATTTCAGGAATGTATTGAACTGAACCATTGTGAGCAATGATACGGTCCTTCATTTCTTCGCTCCAAAGACCCAGATTAATTAAGTCGCGAACAAGATGCTTATTAACCATCGCAAACTCACCAGAGAGAACTCGGCGAGTATAGATGTTAGAAGTCACTGGCTCGATACACTCGTTATTACCGAGAATTTGTGAAGTCGAAGCTGTTGGCATCGGCGCCATAAGAAGAGAGTTACGAACTCCATAAGTCTTAATCTTAGCTCTTAAAGTAGTCCAGTCCCAACGTTCAGATGGAGTTACACCCCACATATCGTGTTGAAGGATGCCTTGAGAGATCGGAGACCCTTCGTATGAGTCGTAAGCGCCATGTTCTTTAGCAAGGTCGGCAGAAGCTGAAAGTGAGGCATAGTAAATCGTTTCAAAAATTTCTTTATTAACCTGACGTGCTCCTTCTGAATCAAAAGGAAGTCTCATCTTGAAGAATGTATCCGCGAGCCCTTGAACCCCAAGTCCAACAGGACGGTTTTTAAGGTTAGAATAACGAGCTTCTTCAACAGGATAGTAGTTAAGATCGATCACGCGGTTAAGGTTACGAGTCACTTGGTAAGTTACATCGTAAAGCTTTTTATGATCGAACTTCCCATCTTCAACAAACTTTGGAAGTGCAATTGAAGCGAGGTTACAAACAGCAATTTCTTTTTCAGAAGTGTACTGCATGATCTCGGTGCAAAGATTTGAAGACTTGATAGTACCAAGGTTCTTCTGGTTTGATTTTTCATTCGCTGCATCTTTATAGAGCATGAACGGCATACCAGTTTCAATCTGAGATGAGATCACTTTGAACCAAAGGTCACGGGCCTTAACAACTTTGAGACCACGGCCTTCTTTCTCATACTTTTCATAGAGAGCTTCAAACTCTTTACCATAAACATCGGCCAGACCTGGCGACTTATTTGGGCACATAAGGGTCCAGTCAGAGTCAGTTTCAACACGTTTCATGAATAGATCATTGATCCATAGAGCGTAGAATAGATCTCTGGCGCGTAGTTCTTCTTTACCGTGGTTCTTACGAAGATCAATAAAGTCTTCGATGTCAGCATGCCATGGCTCAAGATAGATAGCGAATGCACCTTTACGTTTACCACCGCCCTGATCAACATAGCGAGCAGTATCGTTAAACACTCGAAGCATAGGAACGATACCGTTTGAAGTACCGTTGGTTCCACGGATGAAAGAACCCTTCGCACGAATGTTGTGGATTGATAGACCAATACCGCCTGCAGACTGAGAAATAAGAGCACACTGCTTTAATGTCTCGTAAATTCCTTCAATAGAATCATCTTTCGTTGCTACCAGGAAGCATGACGACATTTGCGCTTTATTAGTACCGGCATTAAACAAAGTCGGAGAAGCATGTGTAAACCAGCCTTCGGAAATAAGATGATAGGTCTTAATAGCTTCTTCGATGTTTCCAATTTGCACTCCTAGGGCCACACGCATGAATAAGTGTTGAGGGCGTTCAACAATCTTACCATTAACTTTTAATAGATATGACTTTTCCAATGTTTTGAATCCGAAGTAATCAAATTCAAAGTCACGAGAATAAGCGATTTCTGCTGAAATTCTGTCTTTATGCTCACGAGCGAAAGCAAAGATTTCATCTGAGATAAGAGGTTGCTTCTCTTTAGTAAATTCATTTTCGTAATTATAGAGAGTCTCGAAAGTCTCCATGAATGAATCTGAAGTCGAGCGGTGTAGATTGGCAACAGCAATACGACCGGCAAGTCTCGCGTAGTCCGGGTGAACTGACGTCATGTAGGCCGAAACTTCTGCAGAAAGGTTATCCAACTCATCAGTTGTGATGCCGTCAAAAAGACCATTGATTGTACGCTTCGCTACCTGAATCGCATCAACATACTTTTGATCTAAATTATAAGAAAGCTGAGAAATTCTGTGAGTGATTTTATCAAACTGCACCGGCTCTCTTTTTCCTGAACGTGTAATAACAAACATTTTCCTTATCTCCTGTCTTAAACTTTAAAAAATTAAAAATCCATATCGGTTGAGAAAGCAAAGTTCGAACCGGCTGCTTCTTTAGTAGAATTAATCACTCCTGCTTTCTGGTATTCAGAAACTTTTCTTTCGAAAAAGTTCGTTTTACCTTGCATAGAAATTAGCTCCATCCAGTCAAACGGGTTCTTGGCATCATAGATATTTGAGTAGCCAAGCTGTCTCATAAGTCTGTCCGCTACAAACTTAATGTATTCTTTCATCATGTCAGCATTCATTCCGATCAGAGAAACCGGAAGCGCCTCAGTAATGAATTCACATTCAAAGTTAACGGCTTCAGTGATCAATTCGCGGATGCGTGACTCAGACGGCTTATTCTGAATGTAGTTTTTGTAGAGTAGACAGGCAAAATCAGTGTGAAGACCTTCGTCACGAGAAATAAGCTCGTTCGAGAAAGTAAGACCTGGCATTAAGCCGCGTTTTTTAAGCCAGAAAATTGAACAGAATGAGCCAGAGAAGAAGATCCCTTCAATCGCTGCAAAGGCCACCAGACGCTCAGCAAAGGATTCATTTCCGTAGATCCATTTAAGGGCCCAGTCAGCTTTTTTCTTAATACATGGGATATTATCAATCGCCTTGAAAAGGTAGTCTTTCTTGGCCGGATCTTTAATATAAGTGTCAATTAAAAGTCCGTAAGTTTCAGCATGGATGTTTTCCATGGCAATCTGGAAACCGTAAAATGAACGCGCCTCAGGAATTTGAATATCGTTATAAAAACGAAGCGCCAGGTTCTCGTTGACGATACCGTCAGAAGCCGAGAAAAAGGCCAGGACGTGAGAAATATAGTGACGTTCCTGGTCGTTTAAAGATTCCCAATCATTTAAGTCAGAATAAAGATCAATTTCTTCTGCGGTCCAAAAACTGGCCATCGCCTTCTTATACATATCCCAGATGTCGTGGTACTTAATCGGGAATAGAACAAAACGATCGTTAGTCTGCTTTAAAAGTGTTTCCGTGCTCATTACCCCAGCTCCTTCTTCATGATGTGTGGTGGTGTTATTTGTCTGTCTTAAAAATAAGCGTAGTAGTTGATCTGATATTTGAAAAGATAAAAATCTATATATAGTGGTGTTGACAATTTTTTGACGGCCATTCTAACTAGATTTAGTGTAATCCCCGATAAAATTCATCGAGAAAATGGTCCAAAACCTAACGATTTCTTACATGAAATTATGCACAAGGCCTATCTCCTTTACAAAAAGTATCAAGGCCGGGTCCCTATCAACCTATAGAGATAATCAATTAGATTTATAAATCATAGGGGGCTAGAATGGATTTATCTCATAACCAAGGATTCAATATGCAAATCAACATCGGAATGAATGAACAAGACAGATCGGACATTGCCAAAGGTCTGAACCATCTATTAGCTGATACCTACACTCTTTATCTTATGACCCATAACTTTCACTGGAATGTGAAAGGCCCCATGTTCAATACACTTCACCTTATGTTTGAAGGGCAGTACAACGAACTGGCCCTGGCAGTAGATCTCATTGCAGAAAGAATTCGTGCTTTGGGATACCCGGCACCAGGAACCTATGGCGAATTTGCCGAACTTAGCTCTATCAAAGAAGTTAAAGGACAGCCCGTTGCTGAAGAAATGATAAGGCACCTGGTCCTCGGTCAGGAAGCCATCGTAAGAACCGCAAGATCACTGTTCCCGGCGGTTGAAAAAGCATCTGACGAGCCAACGGCAGATTTACTTACACAACGTATGCAGCTCCATGAAAAAAACGCTTGGATGCTGAGAAGTTTATTAGAAAAATAAAGTTAATTAAAATAGTCCTGCTGAAATTTTTCAGCAGGAACTATCTTCCCTTCATGTCTGTCAAATTATTCAGTTTGCTTCTCACCTAAATAAAAAAACAAATTTAAATTAAAGATAAAAATTTAGGTTATTTTAATCCTAACTTTCGTCGAAAGGATCACACCCACGGAGGGAAAGTGAATGATTTTTTACACAATTCAGGGTCCGAAATACAACTTAGAAATTCATGAAGACACTATTAAGCTAGTGCCTAAAAAATGGTTCAAATTTGGAGATAACAACACTCCAGAGATGAGCTGGGAAATCCAAAAGCTCTCTCTGTTTGAAATGACGAGAAGTAAATTTATGATATTCACGGGCGAGCTCAAATGGGAAACATTTGAAGGTTCACAAGGTATTTTTAGTTTTAATACTTCCCCAGCGATGGTTAAAAAAATTGAGACCTACCTCCAAAAAAGAATTATCAAAAACCATCAAACAACACGAGAGTCAGCTTAAAATCAGGCAAAAAAAATCCCGCTCTAAAGCGGGATTTTTTTTAGATTTTACCTGTTTCTGCAAAGAAGTTCAGAGGCTGTCTTACGTCAACTACCCCACCGCCTTTTGGCTTAGGAAAGTCGATAAGACTTAATACCTGCCCCATACAACCAACGCCTTTCTTAGAAAACTGCGCATCTTTAACTTTTATATTGTACTTAGAGACTTTGCCCACGGCCGAGATCGTAAAGTTCAGATCAATGACCCCTTTAATCTTATCCGAGTTAGCAATCAGCTCTTGCTGATAACAGTGACGAAACTGAGGAATATACTCCCGTAAAATTTTCCGTAAAAGCTCCGGGTCCATAGAACCTAGAACAACCGTTTTGGGTTCCAGGTACGCAGAATCAAAACCAGACTTTGAGGCGAGACCTCGAGAACCATAAGAACCACTACCAGATCCGGATTTATCAGAGCCGTTAAACTTAGAAACACCAATATCAGCTCCCGCCACAAGTTCCCCGGTATCGGCCGATCCAGTATTGAAAGTTGAATCGGTTACTGCACCTTTGGCACTGCTTCCCTTGGTGTTTATTTTTGGAGCATCACCCACTAAGGAATTAAAAGAAACAGAACTAGTGAATTCATAGGCCTTAAC
>JAEYUK010000320.1 GCA_023432655.1 Pseudomonadota bacterium
GGCAATTATTCTCTCTGATAAAACAATGGAAGAATTGGAGCGCTTAAAAGCACTTCTGGGAAAAGAACTCACCATGGATGAGCTGGTGATGTTTATGGCAACGGAAGCGATTAAAAATGTGGAAAAAGCTAAATTCAAAACCACCGAGAAACCGCGAACTTCACTTTCGCCGGCGAAAGTAGGACGAGTGGTGCCTGCGGGAATGAAGCGGGATGTTTATCAGCGGGATAAGAAATGCACAAACTGCGGCTCGATTCACCGGCTTAATTACGACCATCGAATACCCTATGCCCGAGGAGGACCAACGAGTAGGGACAATATCAGAATTTTATGTTTTCATTGTAATCAGAGAGCGAGGATGAGGGCAGGACTTGTTAAAAGTGGTTATTGTTGAACGCCAGTTAGATAGGCCTTTCTAATTAAGCGGCCACATTTTACAGAGTTCCAATAAGCAGTATTATCGGTGTCATGCCGTGAGAGGATTCCATACAGTTCTTTCGATGCGCTTATCCAGGGGTAAAAACCAAAAAGTCCAGGGCTACTAAAGGTTCCGTCACTTTCAACCCAGTGACCAAGGGAGTAGTTCCAGGATTCCGTTAGAGGAACAGGGCCATGAATGGATGTAGAACAGACATTAGTGTTTGTGCAAACAGAGTTTTTACCTAAAAAATCCCGAATTTTTAGGCCACTAGGACTAAGGATTTTTCTTAGGAACATTCCGTAGTCTTGTGCTGAAATCCGAATACCTCCGGCGGGTTGGGGAATAGAAAATGAAAGTGAAATATCTTTACCGATATAACTTTGAATTTCTGATTCAAGAGCACGGGTACCCATTTTGGCCAGTTTAAGGTCTACCGAGGCAATCTTCTGCATGTGCCCGCCTCCGTAGTAAAACTTATCGTTATGGGAATTTTCATGGCCAACGCGCTTAGAGTAGCAGCCACCAACTAACAAAGTACCAAGGCAGCTACTGAAGTTAGAATAACCAGAGGTGAAGTTTAAGCCTTGTATAATTGAAGGAGTTAAGTTGCCGTTTAATTTCTCTATGACATAGGCCGAAAAAAGAAGTTTTGATGCCGAAGCAATCGCCAGCGATTTATTGGCAGCTATACTTTTGCTTCCTATATTTCCGGAAGCCAGGACTCCTGTCGCATCCCCAATTTCCCAATAGAAAGGGGCGATCGCCGTGCACTCTGGATGATTAGATGCTGTTTTACTTGCAGCTAGAGTGCTAGAGGAAGAAGCATCCTTTAGGCCTAGTGAAATGAAATAGAGAAGACTTAAGGTCCAGGTCTGCAGTTTTAGCATTTATTCCTCCAACTTTTAAATGCTAGCGCTCGTCACGAGTACATTCAATGGGGGAAATTTATTTAGGGATATTCTGGGGCTCAAAATAAAAAGCCCTGTCCGAAGACAGGGCTTTTTTATTTAGATTTTAATTTGGAGCGGGTCGGAAATTCCTTTCTAACCCGCTGTTATGATTTAAGTTTCAAGTTCTCTGGTAAGTATTGGCATAAATTTTAGACCCTGCCTGAAAAAAGGGAAACCAGATTCCCTCTGTCTTGAGTCTTTGGAAGGACAATTCCAAGTTCCTCTGTGGCCCCTTGGGTGTCTTCTGCGATTAAACGTAAGTATCGCATAGTTGTTTTGATTGTAGAGTGACCCACAATCTTCATCACTTTAGCTACGGCAACTCCGCGAAGGAGCATTTGCGTAATAAATGTCGCTCGAAGGTCATGGAACTTAATAGGAGTGATACCGATTTCTTTGCAGAAGTCTTTTAAGACTTTTGCGGCATCCCCATAAAGCCAGTCCTTATGCTGTTCAAGAACTCGGTTCTCGTTCAAGTGAGATTGTGACCTAAGCTCTTTCAAAAACCGATCAAGCTCATTTGAAATAGGAACATAGCGGTTCTTTGTACTCTTCGTCGGCCCAATTCCATCAACACGGCTCCAACTTTTGGTAACTGCGATCACGCGGTTTTCAAAATCAATATCTGACCACGTTAAGGCAATTAGCTCTCCCTTTCTTAATCCAGTAAGGATGGCCATGGCCCAATGGTTGTAATAGTGATGATTTTTTTGCTTGGCCTCAAAAAGTAATGTGTTGATCTCTGTTCGGTTGAGAATCGCTTGAGGTGATTCGGGAACCTTGACCGTAATTCCTGTCGCAGGGTTACGGATAATAAGTCCATCATCTACCGCCATTGCAAAAATTCTCTTGAGTCTTTTTAAAACTCCGTGGCGTCCTTCAAGTCCGAGTCCTTCAATCTTGTCATAGACAAGGGAATGAACATCAGAAGTCTTGATCTCATCAAGATAGAGGTCTCCTAAGACAGGATTAACCCACTTATTTAAACTGCACTGATAGTTAATGATAGTGCTTTCTTTGAATTGAAGTCGCATTCTTTTAAGGCACTTCTCAGACCAATCAGTCCAAGTACACATTAAAGGTTTTTCCTTTAAGCGTGTGAGATGAACTTTGAAGTCAATCTCAACTCTCTTGGCCGCGGCAATAGAAGGTATGCTTCTTCTTTTCTTATTTACTTGCTTACCATGTATTCGTGCAGTGGCAACAACTGTGTAAGTTGTCTTGCCATTTTTAGTTTCACTGTAGATCGGCATTCTAATCCTCCTTCAATTGAAGGAGAGAATTGAGATCATACAGTCTGAATCTCAGTCTGCGACCAAATTTAAAATACTTCACTTGTGCTCTATGAACTAAGATTCTTAGTGCGTTCGGTGTAAGTCTTAAAAACTCAGCGGCTTCGTTAGTATTCAGCCATCTGGTATTCTCGTCTGTGTTTTGATTCTGCTCTATTAAATTGTCAAAGAACTTGTCTGATTTTTTATTCTCAAGACTCTTACGAGTATATCGCAAATCGGCCACGTTGTAACGGCCTTTGTTTGCCATGATTCTACTCCTCGATATGTCGGTTTTCCGACGGAGACAGGTAAAATCAAGTAGATGCTCAGAAAAAAATAAATTCGTACTAATTTTCAACTAGGTTGCTAAGAAGAAAATAAATGCGGCCTTGCATAAATTAAAGTGAAGAAGCCTCCTTTATTGGAGGGCGAGCTTCTTCACTAGGAATTCGCCAAGGCTCAATTTAACTTCAGCTTTCTTGTTATACTCATCAAGTGCCTTTGCCACTTTTTCCATCTCTGAGAGACTGTTTTCTTGGAGTCGTTCAATTTCTTTTGGAGTGATCTTCGGTAACGCCATGAGAACCAAGTCCTTAAGGATGATTTCTCTACCGTAGTTTTTATTATTGGCCTGATTCAAGATTCCTTGAATCAACTCCTTTTGTTCTTTATTTTTAGATACGTCGATGAAGAATTTGTCTTGGTCTTTAGTTTCACTCGTTGCACTCGCTTCATCTTTTTTTCTTCTGCCTTTTCGTTTTCTGGCCTCTTGGATTTCGTTTTGGTTCCTCTGATTTTTGTTTTCTGTTCCTACTCCCGTTCCCGATTCTGTTCCTACTCCCGTTCCCGTACCCGCTCCCGTTTTTTGTATTTCTGTTTTATATTCCTTTTCCATTTTTTCTTATTCCTTTTTCCCACCACCGCCTCTGTTTAGTCCCTAGTTTGTGACCCCTTCCTCTCAACTCGTTGGGGGGGAGGGGTCACAAACGATCAAGGGGCGTGAAGAACAGAGGCGGTGGTGGGAACCTCTTGGTTTTAATAAAGTTTTTCATCAGTCTTTGCGTCTTCATCAATTTGAAGAAGTGTTCCTCTTGGAGCCGCCAAAAGGAACACTTCTAAGACTCAATATTTCTGGGCCAGTTCAATGAGAGATTTGCCCCTAGATATTCCTCGAATGGTTGCTGTTATTGGGTTCTCTTTCCATTCCTCGATGCTGATAAAGCCAATTCTTGAATTGAGCGCGGCATCTCCAATAAATCGCATGGCCCTTTTTACGAGGTTTTCAATGGCCGAAGTCTCGACGATGAAGAGAATCAAATTAAACTCGCCTGAATCACTGTAAGCCTTAATCGCTTTGTTATATCGCCAGCTACTCTTGGACGTTCTCTCATATTCCAGTGCCACGATCTGCGACGATGACTTACCATCGAGCTTTAAAACAGCGTCAGGATATTTTGCTCCACCTTCCAAACCATGAAGCCTAAAGCTGGATGACTTCTGGGACTTCATTTCACTTTCCGTCATCCATTTTTGGCAAAGAGACTTCTTCTCAAGTGCCAAAAGTCCTTTAGCGATAATCTCGTCATGCTTGATGTACTTTGGTTGAACAAGGTGAACGCCACGCCATTTCATACTCTCGACCATTTCAAGCCCTTGCTGTCCCAGAATATAAGTGTCATGCACTTCTTCATAAGGATGCAGTTTGAGAACTTTAGAATTGAGCAAGAGTCTAAGCTGTTTCCGTTTCCATCTCTTTGTCCC
>JAEYUK010000051.1 GCA_023432655.1 Pseudomonadota bacterium
ACAGGAAAAAGACAGACACATCCCATGCTCGGATAAATCAAGTAAGAAAGCCGTTGTTACATCTGACTTCACTTCCATCTCGAAATCGATTCGGTCGTCATACTTATAAGGGATGCGGGGACTTCTACGCCGCTCAATTCCTTTGGCCATGGAGGGAATACTTAGAACGGCAAATCTTCCGTTAGAACTTAGGACCTTGGATTTAAAAACCAGGATGCCTCCATCGAGAGCAAAAAGAACGTCTTCTCCTACCGGAAGCTTTGAATCCTCATAAAGTTCAATCTTTAATTCATTCTGATCATTCACTTTTAAAATGAGGGCCTTCTCATTGATAACCGTCTGTCCTTCGAAATTACGCTTCCACACATAGGCCAGGGTCTTACAAAAGACCGCTTGGTTTATGTGTGAGATGAGCTCTTCAGTAGATTGAACGTTCTTTTCATTCATGCTGAGGATTATACAGGGATTCCTTTTGTTGAAGACTCTTCCGCACATCATTTTGTGGGTTTAACCCCTTATTATTCTTAAGAAAAAAGAACTAAAAAACTCCTTCATCTAGGACTCGGAGGAGTTCTAAAAGTGACCATAAAATGTTGCACATTCCTGGCTGTTAAAATTACACACTTCGCTCAAGACCTTGAAAGCTCTGGTAATCTTGCCTTCATGACATTTATTATTTTCGCACTCGCGGTGCTTTTTCAACAGGCCCTGGCCTCCAGCAATCACCCTGAATATTTCAGGTATCAGATCCTCGATACTGACAAGACCACTTCAACAGTTACTGAGGAGAGCTTTAAGTCGATTCCTTATGTGGTTTACTCACTTCACTATCAGGATCTTCAAAAAGCAAAACGAACTATCGAGATTACTCATGATTGGAAGAAACCCTTCTTTTCAGCATGGGTCTACCCAGGAGAGAAAGCAGAACATTACACTGTCAATTTCTGGGGAGGACTCGCCCGTATCCCAGGCATGAATGATGAGGCCCATGCATTAACTGCTTGTCATGAATTCGGACATCTTCTCGGAGGAGAACCGTTTATCAAGTTAAAGGACTTTCTTTGGTCGTCCAGTGAGGGGCAGTCTGATTATTTTGCCAGCGGGATTTGTTTAAAGCGCTACTTCGCTCTTAAACACAAGATGAAACCTCTCACTATACCGGATGATCTTCCGGAAGTGTCCTTTACTCAGTGTCGGGTAACCTTTACTGAAGAACAAGATTTTCTCATCTGCCTAAATATTTCTAAGGCCATCCAAGGATTTAAACATGTTCTGGAACATCTGACTCAGTACCAGAAGGATGTGGCCATAGACTCTCCCAATAGGAGCGTGGTAAAGAGCACCATTTTTAACTCTTACCCGGAAGAGCAGTGTCGTATCGATACTTTGTTCCAAGGAAGTCTTTGCGCTGAAAAAGATTTTCCCTGTGGAAAAAATCAAATCGGTGCCCGCCCATCTTGTTGGTATAAACATTAAAAGGTAGAAACCATGAAAGTTATGACACTCTTTTCTGCTCTCTTGTTCACCGTCAATGTGTTCGCCTCAACCAAGGCCAACTATAATATTCTGGAAGGCAAACTTCATAAAGGCGGAAAGGCCTACACCGAAGTCCTTCCTAACTCAAAATCATTCACTGTTCGTATGGGCTATGAAATCTCAAAGAAGCCCTTAGTTCCTGTACCCTCTGAATACCTAAAGGGTGAAGAGATTATTGACCTTCCTTTAATGTTCCAAGATGAGCGGGGTTACCTGGAATTAGAAACCCGCGGCCAAATAAAACTCGATGATGGGGTTATTAAATTTGTAAAAAGAACGACGGCCGGGAACTTAAAAGACGCCTTTGAGGTTTTAGTTCTCCCTAAAAACGGTCGCTCAAAAATTGAAATCGTCTACCACCCAGACCTTCCTTCTGTTGGGTGGTCAAAAATAAAGGTCACTTTTATTAGTAAGGTCCCATTACTTGATAATTATCAGATTCAGATGGTTATTAAATAAAATCCCCGATCAATCATTAAAGAACTCTTAAGGAGGCACCGAAAAGTCCTCCATGAGAGTTCTCTTTATTCTTCTCCTTATTTCATTTCATTCTTATGGGAATGTTCTATTACCTAAGGTTCCTGAGACCTGGGTTGAAATGAATAGCCTCTCTCCAGTGATCCTCACCTGGGCCTATGCCGATCCTGAAAAAAAGTTACTCGATACCCCTAGCTTAATGATTCAAGAATTCCCCAAGAACGAAAAACTCTTAAAATTCGTCCTTAAAGAAAAACTCGATTCTCACCAATGCCGGGAAGTAAAAGCACAAAAGAAGGAAGACTGGGACCAAATCTGGTGTCTTCGTGGTGAGGTCGTTTTAGTCCTTCTCTCCAAAGGAAACCCTTCCCTCATCGGAGCCCCAAAAGAGTCCCTCTTGAAATGGGTTCATTCCTATGAGTAAATTTGTCACCCTTCTCCTCACTCTCCTTTTCACTTTTTCGGTCCATGCTGAAATATGCCTGGAACCCCTGGCCGGAATGCCTCTATCGGAACAGTTAAGTTCAGAAGTCACCCAGGTCGCTGAAAAAGAATGCGCTAAAAAGATGGACGATAGCTACCTGGACATAGTGACCGGATGTTTAAGCGGAGGTAAGAAATCCGCTCTAGGCTTCATTCAGGGCTTTATAGAGCTTGTTAAGCTTCTCCTGATCGATGCACCCTCCTGGCTGTGGAATGAGGCCAGCGACAAAATTAAAGAGCTGTTAGATGGAGACTTGAATCCAGTAGAAATGTCCATGGCCATTGCCCGATTGAATCTGTCTTCCCAAAGTGGAATTTGGGATACGGCCAAGAGTTATTGGGATGAGTTTGTAAAGTTTAGTCAGGAACTTAAAAATTCTCTAGTGACAGAGATTAAAGGCTTCCCTTGTCTTCCACTCCATCGTCAAAGCGAAATCATCTGTAAGGGGGTCTCTGATGTTTTCCTCATGGTTTTCACCCCCGCAAAGTTTATTCAAGGGGCCAAGTGGGGCATTAGCGCCACGAAGGCCCTGAAGAATTTCGTTCAGGAAACTAAGACCATTCAGGGTCTCGAAAAAACGTCCCTTGCTAATCGGCTGGATTTGGCGGCCAAGGCGCTTAAGGGAACCTCCAAGTCTCCACCCTTACTCACTCTCGGTACTTCAGAGCTAAGAGAAGAGCTACTTCCCGACGGAAGTAAAGTTCTTCAATTTACCAAAGACATGGTTGGAAAAGACGGCAAAGTTCATAGAGTCACCCGGGATGTCCCCGTCGATGCCAAGACCTTGGCCATTGATGCGAACTCAGTCATTGGAAAAGAAATCCTAAGCACTATGGTTAAAGAAAAGGCCGGTAGCGGAGGTCTTATTTTTGTAGATGTGAACCACTTAGGTAAAACCAATTACTTTGCCGGTGGCACTCAGGCAGGAGACCAATACCTTGCTCAGGTGGGAGAGTCCCTCAGGAGAAATCTTAGACCGGGTGATATGGTTTTTAAAAATGGCGGGGATGAACTGGTGATTGTCTTAGGAAGTAAAAATCCTCAGGTGATAAAAGATATCTCGCAACGAATGATTAATACGGTTGATGCTAATTCTGAAGTTCGCCATATCTTTCGTGAGGAAGTGAAAACGTCGGTTCAAAAATTTAAAGATCTAAAGAGAAGTGAATCCCTGGAAGATTTACCGGCCCCCCTTTTAAAGTCATTCTCAGCGACTGACCTAAGTTTAGCTAAAGCAGACTTCAGCAAATTCAAAGCGGCTAAATTAAATGAAATAAAGAATGAATTCACAGAGCAGGCAACTTACCGCGGATCTATTTCGATTGGATCTTCTGTGATTAAAGAAGGTGAAGATCTTTCTTCTGTTCTTGCCCGTGCCGAATCCCAAGCGGCGAGAGTAAAAACCGAGTATAAAGCTAGAATGGGTCATGATGTTTCTAAGTACAACATGGATCCCGTGGAACTCGTAGGCGTAAGACGCTGGTCCCCTCCTGTGGCATTATCCCCGGAATAAACAAGTATTGTAAAAACTTCACGGCTCCCTCAAAAACATTCTTTAATCCAACTAACCTTGCTAGAACTCCCGCACCATCTTAATCTCGCAGGAGTCTTTTATGAAATTTTTTCTCGCATCTCTCTTGGTCATTTATGGCCAGTTCTCTTACGCTCTAGAACTTAACTGTAAGTCGACATCGGGTCTTTCCTTGAACGCTGAATTAAATAATGCGTCCATCGAAAGCTTTGAACTTACCAGTAAGGGTAAAACTATTGCCGAAAGCAGAAGGCTTTTAACGGCTACTAAGTCTTATGACATGTTCAGATCTCAGAACTTCACAGAAAATCTTCCGTACTGGAGTTTCATGTTGGCCAGTGATAAGAACTGCTCTTATCGTTTGGCCTTACCTAATGAGGATTTAAGAGATTATACTTTCGTGGCCCTTCTGAGTTCTTGGGGTAAGGGATGTGCTACACAAGAAGTAGAACTTCTTTGTAACCCATAATTGAAGGCAAAAAAAAGGGTGCCCTGCACGAGCACCCATTTTAGGCTTTTAGTTAAGGCCAGAAATCCCTCTCTGGTCTAAAAATCGTCCTTGATTCTTAATTATTGCTTACTTCAATCTTAAGATTAGCTTATGGTAACGGGGAACCTTTCTTTTCTTACTTTTACTAACTTGCCTCAAAGATTTTTAATAAATGGCCCCTTTAAGGGGCCATCTAACTAAAATTGTTTATTTTTTGGCTTCGGCCATGGCCTCGGCCCGAAGATCCTTACGTAAAATCTTACCGACGTTAGACTTTGGTAATTCTGTCCTAAATTCCACATCCTTAGGGACCTTATAAGAAGTCATCTGCTCCCGGCAAAATTTAAGAAGCTCTTCTGCGGTCAATGAATCATCTTTTTTCACCACATAGATCTTCACGGCCTCACCGGATTTCTCATTAGGAACGCCAATGGCCGCAACTTCTAAAACTTTTGGATGTTGAACGACTACATCTTCTACTTCGTTAGGATAGACGTTGAACCCAGAAACCAGGATCATATCTTTTTTACGATCAACGATCTTAACAAATCCTTCTTCCGTCATATAACCCAGATCCCCAGTTTTGAAGAATCCATCGGGCGTCATCACTTTTGCTGTTTCTTCAGGAAGATTGTAATAACCATCCATGACCTGTGGCCCTTTGATGGAAATCTCGCCGATCTCACCCATTGGGACAGTCTTTCCATCATCATCTTTGATTTCTACATCTGTTGATGAAATAGGAAGTCCGATAAATCCATTAAATTCCTTCAAGGTCATCGGATTAATACAAGCAGCAGGAGAAGTTTCAGTGAGGCCATAGGCTTCGATTAACGGTCTTCCTGTTACCTGTTTCCATCTCTCAGCTACGGCCTTCTGAACGGCCATTCCTCCACCAAGAGTAAGTTTTAGACCTGAGAAATCAAGCTTTCGGAAATCATCGTTATTAAGAAGACCATTAAAAAGAGTATTCACGCCAGTAAAGGCAGTGAACTTCCATTTTTTCAATTCCTTCACAAAACCCGGAATATCCCGAGGGTTTGTGATGAGAATATTCAGGGCCCCAATAGAGCCAAAAACAAAGCAATTCGCTGTAAGAGAGAAGATATGATACAGAGGCAGCGGTGTGATAATGATTTCTTTACCGTCAGAGATAAAGTTTTTAATCCAGGCACGGGCCTGAAGCATATTGGCCACCATGTTCTTATGAGTAAGAATGGCCCCCTTAGCAACTCCAGTTGTTCCACCGGTATACTGTAAAAAAGCGATATCACTCAATTTAACTTCCGGCCTTTTGAAAGCCTTCTCATCACCACTCATGACACAAGATTTGAAATCCAGTGCACGAGGAAGCTCATAGTCCGGGACCATTTTCTTTACTTTCTTGATGACGAAATTCACGATGTAATTTTTTGGAAATTTTAAGAAGTCGCCAATTTGAGTTGTGATGACAGTTTTAATCGGAGTGCGAGAGATAACTTTCTCAAGGACATGAGCTGAGTTAGCAAAAATCACAATGGTCTCGGCCCCAGAGTCTTTCATTTGATGCTCTAATTCTCTGGCGGTATAAAGCGGGTTCACATTCACGGCCACCATTCCGGCCCTAAGAATCCCAAAGAGAGCAATGGGATACTGAAGAATATTTGGCATCATGATAGCAACACGACTACCTTGCTTTAACTTCAATTCATTTTGTAGGTAGCTCGCAAACTTTTTACTATAGAGATCAATTTCTCCATAGCTCAATGTGGTTCCCATGTTATGGAATGCGGGATTGTTCTTAAATTTCGTAAATGACATCTCAAGCATCTCATTAATGGATGAGTATTCATTGAGATTTATTTCGTAAGGAACCCCGGCATCGTAGGCCTTGTACCAAGTTTTTGTCATCTGACTCTCCGGTCTTTATTTCATTTGGTTTTGAATTTTTTGAACAACTAAGTCGAACGTTTTATAGAGGTCATCAGCTTGAGCTTTTGCAAAGTATTCCTGACGACCATTTGAAATTGAAACTTCAGAACAATGATTAATCCCTTCAGTCCAGCAAGTCCAATGGACATTTAAATTAGCACCAAACCATTTATTAAACTTTTCTGATTTTTCGCGAATCATTTCATCCAAGGCCGGAGTGTGTTCCATGTGACGGAAGGTAATGTTTAGGTTCATAGCTTTCTCCTTAAAAAGTTCTACTAAAAGTATACGGGCATACTTAGTGTGACTAAGAGTATCAACTACCTTAATATTTAAAATTTAATAAGTACCTGAGCGGAGTCATCTATTTCTTTAAAACCATTCGGACGGCCGCGGGAAGAATTTCTGCAGGAAGATCCATAAAACTACGGTGAGGGACAAAGCCGTACTGACCGTAATAGTAAAAGTAAGCAATGTTAAACTGAGCATTGTTCAGCTCTTGTTCCAGATCAAGAGAGTCAAGTATTCGCCGGATAGGGGTCCATTTCCCGAACATCTGCCATAGCGTATTTGACTCATCAATCAT
>JAEYUK010000326.1 GCA_023432655.1 Pseudomonadota bacterium
GGCAATTATTCTCTCTGATAAAACAATGGAAGAATTGGAGCGCTTAAAAGCACTTCTGGGAAAAGAACTCACCATGGATGAGCTGGTGATGTTTATGGCAACGGAAGCGATTAAAAATGTGGAAAAAACTAAATTCAAAACCACCGAGAAACCACGAACTTCACTTTCGCCGGCGAAAGTAGGACGGATTGTCCCAGCGGGAATGAAGCGGGAGGTGTATCAACGAGATAAGAAATGCACTAACTGCGGCTCAGTTAACCGGCTTAATTACGACCATCGAATACCCTATGCCCGAGGAGGACCTACGAGTCAGGATAATATCAGAATATTATGTTTTCATTGTAATCAGAGAGCGAGAATGAGGGCAGGATTAGGAATTTCCCCGCCTCCGTGAAGGCGGGGAAAATAAATCAACGCTTAAGTGAGTTTTTAGTGTCACCAGTGTAGATTTGGCGAGGACGGCAGATTTTAAAACCTGGCTGTTCAACCATTTCTTTCCACTGGGCCATCCAACCTGGGAGGCGGCCAATGGCGAACATGACTGTAAACATATTTGTTGGAATACCTAATGCCCGGTAAATGATACCAGAATAGAAATCGACGTTCGGATAAAGTTTACGCGAAACGAAGTACTCATCTTTAAGAGCAACTTCTTCTAAACCCTTAGCGATATCCAAAAGTGGATCTTTTACTCCAAGTTTAGAGAGAACTGAATCACAGGCCACTTTAATGATCTTGGCGCGTGGATCGAAGTTCTTATAAACGCGGTGACCGAAGCCCATAAGGCGTGAAGAAGAATTTTTATCTTTAACTTCAGCAAGGAACTGATTGTAGTCTTTGCCAGAGTTTTTAATTTCTTCAAGCATCTCAAGAACGGCCTGGTTAGCACCACCGTGAAGTGGGCCCCAAAGAGCGTCAACCCCTGCAGAGATTGATGCAAAGATATTGGCCTTAGAAGAACCAACCATGCGAACTGAAGATGTTGAGCAGTTTTGCTCATGATCAACGTGAAGAATAAGGAGGATATCAAGAGCTTTAGCAACTTCTTTATCGACATTTTTATTACCAGTCATCATGTGAATGAAGTCTGAGCAATAATCAAGTGACTTATCAGATTTAACGAACTCTTTACCTTGAGAGTGGCGGTAAGCGTAGGCACTCATGACTTTGATCTGGCCCATGAGTTGAGCGATGGCCTGATCTTTTTGAGCAGGAGTTAAGTCTTGTGCGCACATGTCGTGATAGAAAGCCGAGAGAGAGACTAAATTGCTAGAAAGAATTGCCATTGGGTGAGCATCTTTCGGGAAGGCCTTAATCATGGATTTAATGCCTTCAGGAACATCATCGTAAGAAGCAATTCTTTCTTCGAAAGCTTTTAGCTCAGCAGCTGAAGGAAGTTTGCCGTAGAAAACTAAATAAGAAGATTCAAGGAATGAGGACTTCTCTGCAATTTCTTCGATTGAGTAGCCGCGGTATTTTAAAATCCCCTGCTCTCCATCGAGAAAAGTAATGGCGCTCGTACAAGCACCTGTGTTCATGTAACCAGAATCAAGTGTGACGTAGCCTGTTTCAGCGCGCAGTTTAGTGATATCGATGGCCTTTTCACCTTCGGTACCGGTGAAAACTGGAAGCTCGAAAGTTTTATCACCAAGAATAAGTTTTGCCTTATCAGACATAGGAACTCCTTAGAAAAGAAGGGATAGAATAAAAAGATAGGTTGAATGCATGCATCTTACCGATTTTGCTTCAATCTGTCTAAACTGTAGTGTGCCCTCCTTATCGGAAAATGGTGACAAATGTTAAACAGCAGTTGAAGAACTGGTGCCAAAAAATCCACAAGAATGGGTACAAAATGACTCCAGTAAATTTGTGGGTCAAACATTTGCTATGCGTCTTGTTGTTAAATTTATGGAGAAATATGAAAAATCTCAATTATTTCAAGTAATTGGCACCCTTTTTGCTCATGTACTAATAAAATCAAACAAGAAGTTTGTCACCCTTAGGAGAATTCTCAAATGAATAAGATTTCCTCGCTCTTCCTGCTTTTTACCCTCGCCCTTGCCCTATTTCCGCAAAGCACTTACGCTCAACAAAGAAGTGTCATCACTGAAAATATGCAGCGCCATGTTCGAATGCATGAACAATTAAGACTCTCGCAACTCTTCCGTCTCTTCCCCCAAGAGGCCCGCTCTACTGAAATACTCTCGCTTAAAATCACCGCCCGTGGTTATTTGGCCCAGGGAACTGAGTTCCAAATTCTGGAGAACGGTCGCATTATTATGGGTGGACTCGTTCGTCTTCACAGAACCGAGTTAAGACTTCCTTTCAGATCCCGCACAATGATTGATGATCTTGTTTTAAGTCTTCGTGGTGACATGTTTATCGAATCTATCCAAGCTGAAGTTATTCGGCCTCATCGTGGAGGGCCACCTCACCGAGTTTATCTGAGACAAAATCTTGCTCCTGGAGCAGTTCTCTCTCTTGACCGAGTCCTTCCTTATGAAAACCGACTTGTCAGGGCCATCACGGTTGAGGCGAGCGCTCGTCCCTACAATGGTCTTCTTCATCTCACCACTCGCTATGGTGAAATCATCGCGGGAGTAGAAGTCACTCAATTTCCGACTCGTCCAAGAGTGGAACTTTTTAGACCTCTTCCACTACGTGAACTACAATTCAGATCAGTCTCTTCAGGCCATGTCATGCTTGATGCACTTGAGATTGAATTCGATCGTCCGCGCTACTAGAGGATTTACAAAGAAGGCCCGTCCCACTAAAGTTTGTTCATGAATTTAAAGTGGGACCTGCCTCTGGTTGAGGCAAAATTAATCAAGCGCTATAAGCGATTTCTCGCCGACGTTACACTCAAAGATGAGACCCTCACTGTCCATGTTCCCAATACGGGTAGTATGACATCGTGTTGGGCCCCGGAATGGAAGTGTGCCCTTTCTAAATCAAATAATCCGAATCGCAAAATGCCCTACACTTTGGAGCTAACTCATAATGGCGAAACCTGGATCGGAGTAAATACCGCCAATGCCAATAAGCTTGCACATCTGTGGCTTAAAAATAATTTAATTGAAGGGCTTACGGATTACAGTGTTATCCGTCCGGAAATGAAAATTGGCCAGTCCCGCATTGATTTTTACCTGGAAGGACACCCCAACCTGCCACCATGCTACGTAGAAGTTAAAAGTGTGACTTTAAAACACGAAGGCATGGCCCAGTTTCCTGATGCTGTTTCCGAAAGAGGTCAAAAACATCTCAAAGAACTGATCGACATAAAGTCCCAGGGAAATCGCGCAGCGATGTTGTATGTCGTTCAACGAGAAGATGTGAGTGAAATGCGCCCTGCCCACTCCATCGATAAAAAATATAGCGAACTACTCAAGATCGCTCACGCAGCGGGAGTAGAAATTTTTGTTTATCAATGTAAAATGAATGATAGCAGCATAGGTTTTGGAAAATCACTTCCGTTTCACCTGGAGTAAGCTTGCTAGAATTAGTTTTTTACACCCAAGATCGGCTTTTAAAAGTTAGGCAGGCCCTACCAGAAGATTCCTTTAAAAACGCCTGCCATTGGCAAAATAAACTAAAATTCATCATCACCAGCGATCCAAGCTTCACCATGGTTTGGACATCTCTCCTTCCCGACCTGGAGCCCTCCTATGCACGGGCCTTGGTTGAGTTAGTAGGGGCCCGCTACCCAATTTCTCCTAATTACGAAAAACTTAAGTCAGTATGCCCGGATATCGTTTTTAAAATATTAGAAGATGAGTTGGTTTTTTATGGTGGATCCTTTAATCCCTGGCATCAGGGACATCAGGCCTGTCTTAACCTCATGCCGCCAGATAAACTATGCCTGGTGGTCCCTGATAGAAATCCCTACAAAGAGCTAATTGAAGTAAATCCCGTGAGTGCCGTGCTTGAGATTAGTACCCGGGCCCGCTTTAATAAAAACCAGCTTCTCGTTCCCACCTTCCTTCTGGAAAATAAGAAGAATCCAACCATTAATTGGGTCAAAGCATTAAAAGAAAAGTATCCCACATTAAAACTTTCCCTACTCATGGGTTTTGATAGTTTCTCGCAGTTAAAAAACTGGACCAATAGTTCGGAACTTATGTCCTATCTGGAAACCGTCTATGTCGTCTCACGACTCGAGGAAGATCAAGATCGCTATCTTGCTCTGGATGAAGCTCATGCCCTAAATCAGAATTTAAATATTGTTTTTTTGGGGAAGCACAGTTTTGAAGATGTTTCGTCGACTAAAATCAGAAAGGGGTCCTAAGACCCCTTTCCCACTAGCTTAGTAGCAAATAGTATCGCAGACAGTTTGAGAACAAGTCATTGGATAGTAGTAAGTACCACACTCATAGTACTGAGGATAACAGCTGTCATAACAAGTGTAACCAGGATCATAGTAGTAGTCATCATCTGAAGATGAACCACCGCCAGAACCGCTAAGACCAATGGCCGCTGCTACGATAAGTAGACCAATACCTAAGTAAAGGAAAACTTCACCGTTGAAGCTAGCACCTGCACTATATGATTTCTTCATGGTTTCAATCATGTAGTTAGTAGCTTCATCGTTAGACATTTTATTAATTTGAATCATGTTGAAAGCAGTTTCAACATCACGTCCAACTCTTTCGTCTTTCACTTCAGCTTTGATGAAAGCAAGAAGCTCAGCATTGGTAAGCCCTTCTCTTTTTAGCTCTTGAAGAGTTTGTGAAAACTTCTTCAATTGAGCATTATGAAAATCTTTATCTTGCTGATCCCATTCAACAGTTAAAGCATAGTTAAGCTCGTTGAAGGCTTGCTTTAAACCTTGACGAGAAGTGGCATGGGCGGAAACGCTTACAAGAGCGAATACGATAAATAGCGAGAATAATCTTCTAAACACAAGAACCTCCGGTTTTGTTTCATTCTGTTTTTCTTCTTACTTCTATTGAAACTTATAAAACAAGCTAATTTATTCTAATGTAAAACTTTTAGAGGTTCTGACATCTGATCAGGATCGAAGTGACACCAATGAGATTTAGAGGCCTCTGAGATTTAAAGCTTTTAGGATGCGGAGCTTGTCCAAAAATGGAGTCTCGCAAATTTCTTCACAAGTCGTGAGGATTCCTTCAACTAAATCTACTCGTACACTGGAGTTCGTTGTTATCTTCTTCCGGAGTTCAAACATGAAGGCTTCACCCTTCTCTGCACCTAAAATATTCTTAAGCTCCCAGAGCATACCGAAAACGAAGTCAGTATTTGCGTACTGAGTGGCCTCGAACTGAAGCATATACTCTTGTTTTCTTGTGGCATCCTTACCGTTATAGGTATTGTACTTCTTGATTTTTTTAGCAAGCTTGGGAGAATCCGCAATTTGTCCCGCAAAGAAATCGGCCATCCCTTCAATGGTGGCAGTCGAATGAGAAAGAACCAGATGGTCAGAAAGGGCCGCATGGGCATACTCATGGTAAATGATCTCAGGGACCAGAGCTGAATCCAGCCAGTACCATTTACGACTAAAAAACTTACTAATCGGTTCATAAAACTGATAACCCGCTTCCATAATCACACTTGATCCAGCGGTACGAATCAAAGCATCAGTTGAAAGAGAATCTGAAGAAGTGGTAGCAGCGATCGCTAATTGAGCAAGAAAACGCGTGAGTGACTGCATATGAATCTGATTTCTAAACCTGGTCATCAGAACACGAAACTCCTGATTACCCAGATCATTGGTTTGAATGTCCCTTAAGTGCACACGCTTTTTCGGACGAAACCAAATCTCCATGCCCCATGGTTTTACACCTTTTGAGGCAAGCCCTTCTCCCGCAGGAATAGTCAGAGCATTATTGAATTGTGGAGTTAAGTTATCATGAGCAAAATGCCCAAGCTCAGAGAATTGGTTTGTGATTTCAATCCTTATCACTAGCTGTGGAAGATTCGCGACATATTCGGATTTTACTTTCTCAATGAAATATTGGCGAGCGCGAGTCAGATGATAGTAAGTTGTGGCGGCCCTTAAAGTCAGCTCAACGGATTCATTGAATCCAATCGCTTCATCAGACTTACCGTGAACAATCTTAAAATATTTTCCTTCAAAAGTTTCTGCTGAAACAAGATCTGTTAAAACCACTTCATCTACGATCGGTTTATTGTCCTCGGTGCGAGTGACGACTTCCATCCGTCGGTCCAGACTCTGGGCCAGGGAGAAGTTTGAGATCGAAAGAATGATGAAAAATAATGTTACTTTCATAATTAGAATAAACTCGTAGGATCATAGGCATCAGGATCTTTATCCGCGCCAGTTGTATATTCAATGACCACAATCGCCAAGGCAGGGAGAAATCCATAAGGAGGCGGAATAATAACCGTCGCCACAGTTCCCAAGGTTGTGACCCAGACTTTGGCCTTTTGCCAGAAGGTTTTTTTAGGACTCCAGATATCCTGAAGGCCTGCTATCTCATCAAGTTCTGATGCGGGAATAATCCCCATTTCATAGGCCGCCGTCATAAGATCCAAGTACCCCGGAGAAGTCCCGTTAAAGAAGGTATTAAGTGCGAGATAGGACATCTCTTTCCGAAGAAGTTTAATCGCCAGACGAAAGCGCTCCATGGGTTCAAGCGTAATCGTCTCAACACCTTGGTTTCGATCGTAGATGAGGATTTCCGCTTTTGGTGAATCCAAACGGGTACGGAGTTTTTTAATCACATTGCCCATGAGAGCAATTTGAATGTCTGAATAATGTTCTAATAAAAACTGTCGACGGCTGACTTTAAGTTTATCGGCCCGGCCTGTGACAAATTCACTCTTTTCTGTTTCATCTCTTAATGGAAACTGCGTACGAAGGCTGGTGACTTTTTGGTAGTAGGATTTCAGGGTAAGATTTCTGGTTTGAAGATCATTTCTTCTGGCCTGCTCAAGCTTTGTATAAAGATCCTCATCAATCAGATTTTTCTCTAGGGCCAGAGTATAAAGGGACTCCAACTCTCTTTTTGAGATATTCTTATCAATTTTCTGAACCTCTCCATAGAAACGCTTATAGGCTTCATCAAGACAGCCGCTACTTGCAAGAAACTTTTCTTTAAAGGCGCCAACTAAACTCAAAAGAGGTTTTACTTTATCAGAATCTGGAAGACTTAGATTCTCATCATACGATGTGTAAATCTTTGTGCTGGAGACTTCATAGGCATCTAAAAGAAGTTTCACAACGACATCATCAAATTCATTTTGTTCGCGAAGATAATAGAGCGCACCTTCGAGTTCGTTAAACCGGGAGTTTTCGAGTTTTAGTTTCTTTAGAAATTCCTCATTAAAAGTGAACGAACAGAGCTTCCCCTCAGTTTCGCGTAAGGTATCCTGATAGGCATTCAGGATGACATTTTCGTTTAATTTATTTAACGCCTTTTTCTTTGCTCTTTCATGGGAGCGAGCAGAGTAATAACTCTGCCCCTCTCGATCATTCCGGAGGTCTATAGTCGAAGCGAATGTAGGGAGGGCCAAAAGGATGAGACCCAAAATAAATACAGGCATGGGCCCAACCTAACAT
>JAEYUK010000030.1 GCA_023432655.1 Pseudomonadota bacterium
CAAAAATTAGAAGATGCTGGTGTTCATGTCGTTTATGGGATCTTGGGGCTAAAGACTCACACCAAAACAGCTCTTGTTATCCGCCAGGAAAGTGACGGCGAGATCATGAGTTATGTGCACATCGGGACGGGAAACTATCACTCACAAACTTCTAATCTCTATACCGATCTGGGCCTTTTAACTTGTAATAAAAAAATCACTGATGAGGTAATGGAAGTTTTTAATTATCTCACAGGTAGTTCACTCAAAACTGATTATTCTGAAATTCTCCTCGCTCCCATTAATATGAAGTCTTCTTTTTTGAATAAAATTCAAAACGAAATCAAGAATAAGAAGGCCGGGAAACATGCACTGATTATCGCAAAAATGAACTCCATGGAAGACGAGGTTATCACTGAAGCTCTCTACGAAGCTAGTCAGGCGGGAGTTGAGATTATTTTGATAGTAAGAGGATTTTGTTGTCTTAAGCCCGGTGTGAAAGGATTGTCAGAAAATATAAAGGTCATCTCCATCATTGGACGTTTCCTAGAGCATTCAAGACTTTTTTATTTTGCCAACGGATCTAATGACTACATGGAAGGTGACTTTCTTATTGGGTCTGCGGATTGGATGCATAGAAATCTCCATAACCGGGTTGAACTTATTACTCCGATTAGAGATTTAAAACTCAAAGAAAAACTCTGGGAATTCATCTCCATCCTTTTAAGTGATAACCGCCAGTCCTGGCTTCTTAAGGAGGATGGCACTTATATCCAGAGAATACCTCAGACAGGAGAAGAATTGATCGGAACCCATGATACATTAATGAGACGAAGCCTTCAAAAAGAGAAGTCATTATGAAGCTTATCTTCATCAGACATGGCGCTGCCGGAGATAAGTATGATGACCCGGAAGTCGATTTCTATAGAGAGTTAACCCCGAAGGGGAAGAAAAAACTTCAGAAGTCCTTTAAGCAGTTTAAAAAGAACAAGATCGATGTTGATGTAATTTTCACTTCGCCATTAAGTCGCGCTCTTCAAACAGCAGAAGTTTTCTGGAAGTACCATAAGAAGTCAGATCTTGAACTCACGGTGGATCTGATCCCAGAAAATAACCCCTTTGATATCATTGAATATATCTCTTTCCTGCCTAGAGGTGGTACTTATGCTTTTGTCGGTCATGAGCCACTTTTATCACAGGTGATTTCAATTATACTTTCAGCTCCCCCGGGACAGGTTTCGTTAAAGAAAGGACAAATTTTAATCCTTGAGGATAAGCTTCTTCGGAGGAGTAGGTAGCATAGAAAGGATGATCCCTTCTTTGAGTCCAACTTTTGGAAGATGAATCTCTTTCATTTTCAACTCTTTCATCAAGTTGTAGGTGAGCATTATTGCCGGCAAGATGACATCTGCACGGTTCTGATCAAGTTCCAGTTTACGGATTCGTTCCACGTAACTCATTGAAGAAATGGCCTCTTCCATGTGAGTTATTTCATTAAAGGAAGCAAGTTCAGAACTTGATTTCCCTAGAATTTTCTTTCTTATTTTTCCAATGCGTCTGAGGTTTCCCCCTGTACCTATCATGAGATTTAGGTCTTTGGCCTTGACATGAAGTTTTATGAAACCGAGCATTTTATCGAGTTCAAGCTTTATGATCTTCTCGAGATCATCATGATTTTTATAATCAAGAAGACGGACGGTACCTACATTAAAGCTTTGAGCAGCAATCACTTTCTCGTTTTTCACCAGAGACAGCTCAGTGCTACCGCCACCAATATCCATAAGGAGGGCCGTTCTCTTTTTAAGATTCACCTGGCCTTTGACCGCATTGCAAATCAGCCCTGCCTCCAGATCTCCATCAATTGTTTCTATCTGGATTCCGGTCGAATTCACAATTCTATTTATAAGTACCTGCGAGTTCTTGGATTCTCGCATGGCCGAAGTGGCCATGGCACGCGCATTGGTCACGTTGTATTCTGAAAACAAGTATAAAAGCTTTATAAAAGCTTCCTCTGTCTTCTGCATCTTTTCCGGGGAGATCCGGCCCTTAGCAAAGACGTCTTCTCCGAGTCGAAGTGGCTCCCGAAAGCTTTTAATAACTGTTATTTGGTTGTTTTTAGACTTGCGGGCGATAACCGCCCGTAAGGCATTTGAGCCCAGGTCTATGGCGCCCAGGGTTTCGGTATTTGTCAGGTTATTAAGATAGCTCTGCATATGGGTTAATATTACACACACTCTGGCAAAAAAACTAATTCAAGCTTATTAAGTCTGTATTAAGTTCAGAGGTTTAAGTTATGAGATGGAGAAAGCTCCTGGAGCGTTATGCGCTCGTTAAAAGACCGGTATTAAAGGCCATGAATCCAAGAGTGGGGACATCGATTATTCCCCTGGATTTAGAGGATAGTTATATCTTCTTTCAGTACCTCACAAATAAAATGCATGCTTTAACTTTCGAAGGGCCAGAGTTTCAGCTGACACAGATTATTCATAAGTTAAAAGATGAGCAGGGCTTTACTATAGAGAAGATTAAAGTTTCGGCCGGTCGTGGACAACAGCGCTTGATGCTCGTTCATTTGAAGTTTCCTAATAATGTGGAGCTTCGGCGCTTGATTAAATTGATGTAAAAAAAAAAGGCCCACCGAAGTGGGCCTTAGGACTTATTTAGAAAGTCGTTTTTGAAGATTTGAATTAATCGCTTCAAGAAACTGCTCAGTTGTTAAATACTTATCGGCAGTTACTTTATCGCCGTGAATACAAGCAGCAAGATCTTTAGTCATCTTACCTTCTTCAACAGTTTGGATACAAACTTGTTCAAGTGTTTCACAGAAGTCTTGAAGTTCTTTGTTTCCATCTAGTTTCCCACGGTGGTTAAGTCCACGAGTCCAGGCGAAAATAGACGCGATAGGGTTAGTTGAAGTTGGTTTTCCTTGCTGATGAAGACGGTAGTGACGAGTCACTGTTCCGTGAGCTGCTTCAGCTTCAAGTGTTTTACCATCTGGAGTCAGAAGAACAGAAGTCATGAGCCCTAGGGAACCGAAACCTTGAGCAACAGTATCACTTTGAACGTCACCGTCGTAGTTTTTACAGGCCCAAACGAATCCACCTGACCACTTCATACAAGCAGCAACCATATCGTCGATCAGACGGTGCTCGTACACGATGCCTTTAGCTTCGAATTTCTTTTTGTAATCTTTTTCATAGATATCCTGGAAGATATCTTTGAAGCGACCATCATATTTTTTAAGAATCGTGTTCTTTGTAGAAAGGTAAAGAGGCCAGCCTTTTACCAGGGCCATGTTGAAACAAGATTCAGCGAAACCGCGAATTGATTCATCAGTGTTATACATCGATAGTGCAACGCCCGGTCCTTTAAAGTTATAAACTTCCCACTCTTGAGTCTTTCCATCTTCACCAGTGAAACTCATTTTTAGAGTTCCTTTGCCTGGGATCACCGTATCTGTTGCACGGTACTGGTCACCAAAAGCGTGACGACCGATCACGATTGGTTGAGTCCAACCTGGAACAAGGCGAGGGATGTTTTTAATGATGATTGGTTCACGGAAAACTGTTCCATCAAGAATGTTACGGATAGTTCCGTTTGGAGACTTCCACATTTGTTTCAGTTTAAATTCTTCCACACGCTTTTCATCAGGAGTGATTGTCGCGCACTTAATACCAACATTATACTTTTTGATAGCTTCAGCTGCTTCCACTGTCACTTTGTCATCAGTCGCATCACGGTTTTCCATACCCAAGTCGTAATACTTGATATCAACATCAACATACGGAGTGATGAGTTTATCTTTAATAAAAGACCAGATGATTCGTGTCATCTCGTCGCCGTCGAGTTCAACGACCGGATTTTGTACTTTAATTTTGGCCATAGGATTCTCCAAGGAACTTGTTGTTGAAAGGTATACTTATATTGGGGAAAAACCCCTCATTTGTCGAGGATGTGCGGCGCATATATTGCTGAAAAAGTGTATTAATGGGCTTCGGGCATGGGTTTTAACACTTCAAGCTCGACCTGATAACCTTGAACAGCTAGATTGCTATAGAATTCCAGTACATTTTCGGACTTTGAATCCAGCGAAAGAAGTTTTATTGAACTGTTGTAATAGTATTCAGTGAGACCCTGGGTAAGGAGCTCCCGACGAAGCTTTTCCGAGGCATTCTTTACATGAATGATGGAAGAAATCGGGTAGGGTCTGTTAGTGCTTTTCATCAGCGCTACGGGGATATAAGAGTGGTTTTCTGAAGTCAGGAAGTAAACATAAAAATCATCCTGATAGATTTCTTCGCCCAATGAAGTTTGATAATTTTCTTTTGGAATGGCCGCGACGTTTTTTAAAAAGACATGACCTTTAGTGAGTCTGATGCTCGTATCTTTTTCAAACAAATTTTCTAAGCTTTGAGGGATCCTGTTAACAATGAAATTATCGACAGGTGGCCGACCTTGAAAGAGTCTTTGGGATCTGGGAGTTGCCTCTTTCACAGGCATTTTTTTGGTTTTATCCGACTGAGGTCTATTCCCGGCGAGCTTTCTTTCGGGCTGCTTTGGTTCCGCGTTTACTTCATCCTTTTTAAAAGCGAAGTACATCAAAAAAACCGGAAGACAAAGGAGGAAGGGAAGTATTTTTCTCATGGAGTGTTACCAGCGACAAAGGGAATGACTTGAATTGAAGAGACACCATTAGCACTTCTCGCTCTGACTCTTAAGAAATAAGTCTGACCTAAATCCAGGGCCATTCCGCTTAGTTGGTGACCAAAATTGTCTAAACCAAGAGAGGTCCAGCTTTTCTTATTCTCATCATAAGGAGTTTCTCCGACGGAAGCCTCATAAGAATAAAGAGAATTATGGCTGATAGAGTTGGTGAAACTAAAATAAGGTGTTTTTTCAAGAGTGCTCGACTTAGGAGACATGAGCTCAAGATGAGTTAAAGGATAGGGGAGATGGGTCTCATAAGTCCCTCGTCTGCCGCTGATTTGAATCTTCCAGTTGGTAAGAAATCCGGTGCCCTTAAGGCTACTTCCATCATAGATACGTAGAGTCCAATAACCTTCTGAGCGCTCTCCGTAAAAAGCATTGGTGAGCATTACCGTGTCTTCTGGAAGTGAGTCTCCTTCCAGATTATTATTCAGTGTGAGGAGACGGCTTTCTGTTCCCGATGGTGACACAAGATGGATGGCCAGTTCACCAGGTGCCGGATGAGTGGAGGTGAACTTGATCTGTACAGCTTCGATAATATAGTTATGACCTACCCAAAGAGATTCTTCCAGGGGGGCCGGGTTTTCATTAGGGATTTGTTTTCCATAGAGAGTACCTGAATTATAAATCCAAGTTCCATCGGCTTTTTCTGTTTGCTCGAATGTCCCCAGCGCTCCATTATTGAAACTTTGGGCGGCCCTGACGGCCTTATCTGCAT
>JAEYUK010000032.1 GCA_023432655.1 Pseudomonadota bacterium
CGCCCATCTCCGCGAGAAGAGAGCTCTTTGAAAATATATCGACTCTCTTCAAAGACGGAATCTCGAGGATAAAACCCGTGTTTTTCAATTAATTCCTGCTGTTTAATTTTCTGTTCACTTGTCATCCGGCCCTTACGATTGAGCGGCGAAAATGTGTTGTGATAGATGAAAAGTGAATGACTTCCAACCGCTGTGTTCACGTAACAAGGTGAAAACTGGGAGTGAGTAAAAGTCTCGAATCCATCGTAGGCCACATCTTCCGTGATTTTTCGTGGTTGATTTTCCTTCTCAAAATAAAGCGCTTGTCGCGCCATCAGTTTCAATCGATCTCGAACTGTCCCTTCGTTCACTTTTAGTAGTCTCGCGATTGAATTGTTACTCATTCCGTTGAGAGAATAATAGAGAACATTTTCTGAGAGTTTTGCGAGCTTCCTCCTAAAATCCAGCCGGAAAGTATTTGCCGAGAATTGCTCCAGACAACTTTTACATTTGAACCGCTGGTTGCGAAAAGGCGGCTTGTTCGTATGAGCAAAACCATTTTTGACATAAAACCTCGCATTCGTTCCGAAATGAAACCGACATCCAGGATTGGGACAATATGGAGGGATCAATTCTAATTGATCGGATGATTTACTCATGGATTGCGAGTACTGAAATAATCGCGCCAGGATTAGAAATGAATAATTAGGTGATTTTAATGAAAATAAAAGCGAAGCGTAAAAATAATGTCTAAGAGAAATGGAAAAAAAGTGGGGATAATATCCCCACTTAACTGCGAACAATTATAATTTTATTTTCATGATTTCGCAGGCCTTGGGCAGGGGCAAAGGCTGGAATACGACGGGTTCAACTTTTACGAGCTGACACTCTTTCTTTCTGTATTTCTCTTTCGGAAGATTTAATAACTTTTCGTTCTTTTCCAGATCTGTGCCATAGTCACAGTCCATATAAGCGTAGAGAAGTGGTAACAATGTTTTCTCGTCAACAACTTCCACTTTATAACGTTCCTGAAGATACGACCAAAATCCTACAAACTTTGGACTTGAAGCATAGGCTTCACTAATTTTGACAGGAGTAATTTTCACATCATCAGCTTCAAATTCCATGTGTTTTTTTAAGTAGTCCAGCCCTTCTGGATTGCCGTAAGTACACAGCACTTCTTTTCCAGTGACTTCTATAAAACTTTGCTGATCCAGATTTTTTATCGCAATAAAAGTTTCATTTAAAATATAGGCAGGGTTTTTCTTAAAACCAAAATTAAATGGATCGCATGAGGCCAGAAGAATAAGAAATAATAGATTGGTGATTAATTTGCCTTTCATAGCGGGGAGTATGCTCCAAATGAAAATGCGATGCCATGTTATTGTATTTTTTTCTTATACTTTGAAGCCTCTTATTGAAAAATTTAGGCAGGCCCCATTTGCCATGTAAGAGGGGCTTCTTTATTATCCGGCCCATGGATATTCCGGTTGAGTTAAAAACTAGATATTTACGACGGCGATTAGAAGAATTAAACCGCTTGAACGTTTCCTTAGAGAATGGGGATTTTTCCATTGCTCTTAATTTAGGACACCAAGTGAAAGGAAACGCCGTAACTTTTGAACTGCCAGACATTGGCCGTATTGGTTCTAAAATTGAAATCGCGGCCAAGAATAAAAACAAGGAGGAAGTGAAGCTTCGTGCCCAGGAAATGAGAAATTTTATTGAGACGGCCCAGTCTGTCCTCTCATTTTCCCCGTAATTGTCCCAACATGCCCCTTAAATAAGATCATCTCCACCATTTATCAAATCCTTACTCACTTTCACTGACTGGTCTGTTCCTTGCTAAAGGATGGAAACTATTTCGGGAGAAATCATGCTGGCAAAAAGAAAGTTAGAAAAAAGAGAAGAGCTGGACACGGCCGACTATCGGCTTAAAAAAGAATCCTTAAGAAAATATCTGGGTCTTGGACTCCTGGAGGAGTCCCGGAAGTTTCCAGTTTCGAGAATTTTTATTATCAGGAAGGCCTTTAGAGGAGTCGGAGTGTTTCCTGGTTCATAGCTTCAATTTTTGTTTTGGTGGGCTTGTCTGCACGGGAAGAGATCTCTTTTAAAATAAGTTGTCCTTTGTTAAAAAAATCCTTCCCATAAACATCTTGAGAAAATTCTTCTAAAAGATGGTTCACTTCCCCTTCTAATTGAGAATTTGCAAGAGTTTTCAAATATTGGCGATAGGTCTCTTCGGCCTTCTTAATTTCTCGTAGTTCTTTAAACTCTCTAAAATCCACAGTATTCATCAATTCCCCTTAGTATGGGTCAGAACTTCGTGTTCAACCCTCTCACTTTGATCTGTCGCAAGTTTCGCGCCAAACCTAAGTTCTTCTGCTTTATTTGTTTTCGCCGCAGTTATAAGGGCCGAAAGGGGATTTCGACAAAGAAATTGCGGGGCAAACTTGAGCTATTGTAAAGATTACTGATGGCGCAGAGTGAAAATACTGAAGAAATTACCGGTCTAACTAGGTGCATTTAGGAAATAAGTAAAAAGAAAGGGGGCCATTTCGGGCCCCCTGAATGTCACTGACTTTTATGGTCAGATATTAAGCATTCTTTTTGAACCATGCTTTAGAACCAGTTGGATCTGGCTTCATGGTATCTGAACCTTTTTTCCAGTTAGCTGGGCAAACTTCGCCCGACTTAGCTGTGAATTGGTAAGCTTCAACAAGACGAAGAGTCTCCTCAACGTTACGGCCTACAGAAAGGTTATTGATTGTAGAGTGCTGAACAACGTTATTATCGTCAATGATGAATAGGCCACGAAGAGCAACACCATCATTAACAAGAACTTCGTAATCACGGGCAACTTTCTTATCAAGGTCAGCAATAATAGGGAATTTCACTTCGCCTAGGCCGCCTTCATTACGTGGTTGTTTTGTCCAGGCAAGGTGAGAGAAGAAAGAGTCTACTGAACAAGCGATAAGTTCGCAGTTCATTGCTTTGAATTTTTCTGAAGCGTCAGAAAAAGCGATAATCTCAGTTGGACATACGAAAGTGAAATCTAAAGGGTAGAAGAAAAGAACCTTCCACTTGCCTTTGTAGTCATCAAGAGAGATTGTTTTGTTTTCGCCATTAGCGAGGGCTTCTGCTTTGAAATACGGAGCAGGGTTACCAACTAAGCGTGCCATAAAGGAACTCCTTAAAAATTACCAATTTCGGAATTGAAACGTGGACCAGAGAAATTTAGACTTAAGTGGCAAATATTTCAAGACCAAGTGTTTCTTATCTGGCCAACTTGGAGAAGAATGCCCATCTTTTTAAAGAGGCGTTAAAGAGTAAAATAACCTCAAGAAATAAATGAATTAACCGATAAGGTTGAACAAAGAAATCAACCATTTGGTAAAAAAGGACTAAAATGAAGACTCCTGCCATGGGCTATATCCCGAATCCTATCGTAATCGAACAAACCGCACGTGGTGAAAGACAATACGATATCTACTCTCGTTTGCTCTTAGACCGCATTATATTTTTAGGGACTGAAGTAAATGATACGGTTGCTAACTTACTGGTAGCGCAACTCTTATTCTTGGAACAATCTGATCCCGAAGCACCAGTTCATTTTTACATTAATTCCCCAGGTGGCTCAGTTTATGCCGGTTTGGGGATTTATGATTTAATGCAACACGTGAGCTGCCCAGTTTATACCTATTGTACTGGTTTGGCCGCTTCTATGGGGTCTTTACTTCTTCAAGCAGGGGAGCCAGGTCATCGGTACTCAATGCCCCATTCACGCATTATGATTCACCAGCCACTAGGCGGTGCTCGTGGACAGGCAACAGATATTGAAATTCAAGCGAGAGAAATTCTCGATTTAAAGAAGCAATTGAATAACATTTATGTAAAACACACCGGCCGCAGTTATGAAGAAGTAGAAAAGGCTTGTGACCGAGACAATTATCTGGATCCGGTTCGGGCCAAAGAATTTGGTCTCATTGATAATATTATTCTCCCTAAAGGTAAAACGATTAAAGCTTAAATCTAGAGCGATAGGAAAACGAACATGACGAAAGAAAAAGCAGGCGGATCTTACGGTAGTTTAAATTGTAACTTCTGTGGGAAGTCTCAAAAAGAAGTAAAGAAACTTATTGCTGGTCCAGGTGTTTATATCTGTGATGAATGTATTGAGCTTTGTAATGACATTATCTTTGAGGATTCTGTTAAGACAGTAGCGAAAACTGCCACAGATAACGTACCTAAGCCTCATGAGATTAAGCTCCATCTTGATCAGTATGTGATCGGTCAAGACCGTGCTAAAAAAATTATTTCAGTAGCAGTACATAATCACTATAAGCGTATTGCCTATAAATCCGCTTCTCGCGATGAAGATGTGGAACTTGCAAAATCAAATATCCTTCTTGCGGGACCTACTGGTTCTGGTAAGACACTTATCGCCCAGTCATTAGCTAAGTTTTTGAACGTGCCATTTGCCATTGCTGATGCCACAACTTTAACGGAAGCTGGTTACGTGGGTGAGGACGTTGAGAA